>DATEQL010000297.1:0-10474 GCA_035272665.1 Allostellaceae bacterium | reverse complement strand
TGGCATAGACGAGGCCGATCTCGAACAAGGCCAAGTGAGTTGGGTATCGCCTATCGCGCGAGCACTGATGAAGGCGCATGAGGGCGACATCCTCGAACTTCGGACTCCTGCTGCGATCGAGCACATTGAAGTTCTCGGCATCCGTTATCGCGGGACCGATGGAGAGGAGGACTGACGTGCGGCGCGAACCCGAGCCAGCAACTCGAGCCAACACCGTCGTTTGACATCGTTTGCCGCTTCGACCGTCCCGACCAGGGTCTCGCGAACGGGGACAATGCCCGAAAATCTGAGGAAGCTCGTCCGAACCGGCGCACCCGGTTCGACGATCGGTTTCGCCGGGGAAGGTTCTCCGGTCATGTAGCCCTATCGAACAAATAATTGGCGGTTAGTGCTATACTTCTCCTTTTGCCACGTTTCCTTCGACCACATATTATCGTTTAGAAAGAATTTTTGCGAGTTGCTGGTCATGAACACCGGAAAAGACCACCCGTCTCTCACCTCGAAGGTCGTGAGGAATTACGTACGGCATCATAAGCTGGCAGCGGATCAGCTTTCGCATCTCATCATCACAGTTCATCAGGCAATCGGTCGGCTTGGACAGCCGCCTGTGCAAGAAGAGCCCCGCACGCCTGCTGTTTCGGTACGGCGATCCGTACATCAAGACTATGTGGTGTGCCTGGATTGCGGCTTTAGAGGGAAATCTCTACGGCGGCATATCAGGACCCGCCATGGCTTGAGCAAGGCTGAATACCTGCAGCGGTGGGGGCTCCGCAGTGATCATCCGCTCACGGCTCCGGCTTATTCGGAGCGGCGGTCGACATTGGCTAAAGCATTTGGGCTCGGTCGCAATATCACAACACAGATGGCTTCGGTAGCGACGCCGGTGGTAGCGGCAGCAGCGGTCGATGTCGGTCAGGCATCCGCACCGACACCCACTCGACGGGGACGGTCGCGTTCTGCACCGAAGCCGGCGGATGTCGTTAGTGAAGGGGTAGTAACACCGCCGCCGGCCAGGAGGAGACGACCGCGTTCTCGGGTTGCCTCGCCACCCCCAACGCAAACTCCCTCGCGACCGTAGAGGCCTAATCGCAAAGTCTCGGCAGCCTGCGAAGACCTCATTTCCTGACCTTGCGCCGGTCGGATCTATAGTTCGGCCGGGGTGGGAAGGAGGCCTTTGAGGGCGCCATCCCTGTCGCAGCTTGCAGCCTCTTCAGCAAACGCGGCTCCCTTGCCAAGCGAACGCGCGGCACGAACCTGGTGGAGGCGCAATGTATTCAACGTATGATTTGGTCGAGCGGACCACGACATCGGAGCTGATAAGGAACTGAAAGCCATCGCCCTTTCGGCCAGAACATTTATTGGTTAGGCAGCTTCGTCTGGCTATCGGCCGGAGCTTGACACCATGGCTGGGATTGACGCTTCTGGCGGCAACAGCGCTTTTCGACCCCGGGAGGATTCAGATGACAACCGCGCGCAGAACCGTGCTCGCCCGCGCGGCCACCTCCATAGCCGCTGGCATGGCCGCGCCGACCATCCTTGCGTGACCGGCCGGGGCGGCGGAGTTCGCTTACAAATACGGTACCGCGTTGCCCGACGGGCACCCGATGGCCATTCGCTCGCGCGAAGCAATGGCAAAGATCAAGGAGGAAAGTGGCGGGCGCCACGACATTACGTTCTACCCGAGCAGCGTGCTCGGCCAGGACACCGCGATGATGTCGCAGGCGATAGCTGGCGCGCTCGAAATCTACGGCATGTCATTCGACATCCTGGCGCAGAAAGCCCCTCCTGCGGCGATCTTCGGGGTCGGCTTCGCTTTCCCAATTACGACGTGGCATGGAAGGCGATGGACGGCGATTTGGGCACTATTGCCGCGGCCTGTCCGAGAAGGCCGGCCTCTACTGCATGGACAAGGCGTTCGATCACGGATTCCGCGAAATCACGATGAAGTCCAAACCGATCAACACGCCCGACGACCTCAAAGGCGTCAAGATCCGCCTGCCGGTCGTACCCTTGTTCATAGCGTTGTTCCAGCATCTCGGCGCGTCGCCGACCCCGATCAATTTCGGCGAGGTTTACAGTGCACTGCAAACCGGCTGGTCGACGGGCAGGAAAACCCGCTAATCCTGATCGACACGGCAAAGCTGTACGAAGTGCAGAAATATTGCAGCATGACCAACCACATCTGGGTCGGATTGCACATCTCCTTCAACACCACGGCTGCCCGACGATCTGCAGGCGATCGCCTACAAGAATTTGAGCGCCGCCGCGATGACCGAACGCGACGACTGGCAGGCCATGGACAAGACCGAGACCGACAAGATGAAGGCTGCCGGCCTGACCTTCAACTCGCCCTACACCAAGCCGTTCCAGGAGGCGCTGCGCAAATCGGGCTTCTACCCGGATGTGGAGAAGCAGATGGGCGACGAAGCCTGGGCCTTGCTTGAAAAATATGTCGGCCCGCTCGCTTGATCGCCGGCAACTGAACGTCAGGAGACATCGCGCGTGAGCCAGCGGGTAGCGGAAATCGCCGGTGTCGGCCATCCCTGGGGCGGGGTGCGCCGCATCGCCTTCACGATCGAATTGCGCATCGGTCGAGTCGTCGAATTCATCGGCGCGATGCTGGTGCTGGCCGAAACCTGCATTCTGTTTGCCGGCGTCGTCTCGCGGTACGTATTCAACAACCCGATCCTCTGGACCGACGAGCTGGCCACGTTTTTGTTCTTGTGGCTTGCGATGATCGGCGCTGTCGTCGCGCTGCGGCGCGACGGGCATATGCGCCTGACCACCTTCGCCAACTGGGTCGGGCCGCAATGGGGCAGGTGGCTTGCCACCATCGCATCGCTTGTCTTGATTGTCTTTGTGCTCGAAATTCTTGCGCCGGCTCAGCAATTCCTACAGGTGCAGCGCTCGACCGAACTGATCACTCTGCACATCTCCGACGGGTATCGGGTGGTCGCGATCCTGGTCGGCGCCGGCCTGATCGCGACCGTTGGCGTGCTGCGCCTGCTGGAAACCACGACCTGGGTGCCGTTTCTGCTGGCGCTCGCGCTGATCGACGGGATCGCCGGCGGGTTGTGGCTGGCGCAGCCGCTCCTGGTGGACATGGGCCGTGCCAGCCTGATCCTGTTCTTTGTCGTCATTGTCGCGGCGTGCGTCTTGATCGGCGTGTCGATCGCCTTCGCCTTCGGCATTGCCACTTCTCGTATCTGGCGCTGACCACCACCATGCCGCTGGAGATTGTCGTTAACCGCATGGATGACGGCATCTCGAACCTGCTGCTCCTGGCTGTGCCGATGATCGTCTTTCTCGGTTTGTTGATGGAGATGACCGGGATCGCGCGGGTGATGGTCAATTTTCTCGCCGCCCTCGTCGGCCATGTGCGCGGCGGGCTTGCCTACGTGCTGCTAGCGGCGATGTACCTGGTGTCGGGCATCTCCGGCTCGAAGGCCGCCGACATGGCGGCGGTGGCGCCGATCCTCTTTCCCGAGATGCAGAAGCGAGGCATGCATCCGGGCGAGCTCTCGTCGCTGCTGGCGACGTCGAGCGCGATGTCGGAGACCATCCCGCCGAGGCTGGTGCTGATCACGATCGGCTCGGTGGTACCGGGGCTGTCGATCGCGGCCCTGTTTACCGGCGGCCTTGCCTGCGTTTGTTGCCGCGCTCGCGCTCGTTTTGGTCGCGTGGTGGCGCTCGCGCAGTTCGGATGTCGGCGCGGGCGCCCGAGCGCCGGTAGCGTTGATGGCGCGTACCTTCGCGATCGCGGTGCCCGGCCTGACCTTGGCGTTCGCCATCCGCTTCTTCGTCATTAAAGGGATCGCGACCGCGACCGAGGTCTCGACCGTCGGCGTCATCTACACCGCGGCGCTCGGGCTCTTCGTCTATCGCGAATTCGACCGGCGCCGGCTCTATCCGATCCTCATCGAGACAGTGTCGCTGACCGGTGCCGTGATGATGATCATCGGCACCGCAAGCGCGATGGCATGGGCGCTGACCCAATCTGGGTTCTCGTTGTGACTGGTGTCGGTCATGGCGGCGGCGCCGGGCGGAAGCTGGGGTTTCCTCGCGATTACCATCGTCGCCTTCATCATCCTTGGCACCGTCCTCGAAGGCTTGCCGGCGATCGTGCTGTTCGGACCGCTCTTGTTCCCGGTCGCCAAAGCCGTTGGGGTGAACGAGGTGCATTATGCGATGGTCGTGATCCTGGCGATGAGGATCGGCCTCTTCGCACCACCGTTCGGGATCGGCTTTTTCAGCGCCTGTGCGATCGGCCGCACCAATCCCGCGACTCCCTGTGGCGGATCTGCCTCCGGGCGAATTCCGTCGAGGCCAGTTCCGCGACCCGCAACTGCGGTCAGAACCGCAGAGGTCGCAGGAACGGATCGGTCACAACTGCATCAATTCGCGTCCGCCCGCACTTGGCGGATTGTACGCCTGGGAGTTCGAGAAGGACGGCCGCCAGCTGTGCAGTGTCGTCAGCTTGCGTTTCGGCATCAGGCCGCCGTCCGGCGGCGGAACGCATCTAGGCTGCCGGCGTGGATCAGCTCGCCGGGAAGCTGGTGGCCGACGATCTCCTCGGCCATGCGCCCGACCTCGATCAGCGCATCGAGATCGACGCCGGTATCGATTCCCATCTCCTCGCAGAGCAGCACCAGCTCCTCGGTACAGATGTTGCCGGCGGCCTTGGGCTGACCGGCAAACGGGCAGCCGCCGAGCCCGCCGACCGTCGAGTCGAACTGCCTCACGCCCATCTTCAGCCCGGCATGAGCATTGGCAACCGCGAGGCCGCGCGTGTCGTGCAGATGCAGTGAGATAGGCGTATCGGGCCAACGGTTGCGCACCTCGCTGAGCACGCGCTCGATCCGCATCGGCGTCGCCCAGCCCATCGTGTCGGCGAGCGAGAAGTACTTGACGTCGGCACCGGCTTCCTCCGCGATCGCCAAGCCGTCCTCCAGGGTCGAGATGACCTGTGCTGGCGCGATGTCGCCCTGGTAATTGCATCCGAACGCGGCCATGACGCCGATGCTCGGCACGTCGACGCCGTTTTCGAGATGCAGCGCAGTCTGCTTCTTCATCGCCTCGACATTCTCAGCGTGGCTGCGGTGCAGGTTTTTCTGGGTGAACCGCTCCGACGCCGTCAGCGAGATCGAGCCGGTGATCGTCAGCTTGTTGCGGAACACCAGCGCCCGGTTGAGCCCGGCTGCGTTGAACCACAGCCCGGTGTAGTGCACACCTTCATTCGGAGTGAACCCGGCGACGACATCTTCTGCATCGGCCCAGCCCGGCACGATCTTCGGGCTGACGAACGACGCGGCCTGGATGTGGTGCAGCCCGGTTTCAGCGAGCGCCTCGATCAGCTTGATCTTGTCGGCGGTGCTGATTGGGCCCGGCTCGATCTGAAAGCCTTCGCGCGGGCCTTCCTCGTGGATATCCACATGTTTCGGCAGATCGGTCATCGTTTGTTCCTCGGTGAGAACGGGAATGGGGCTCCAGCGCCTCATCAAGCCCATAAAATTTCGCCCGGTCTAGTTGGTTGCCATCCCCGAGCGGCGCAATCTGCCTCAGGAATCATCCGAGCAAAAAGGCCGCAACCAGCGCCGCCTCATTCGAACCCATTAGAGGCCGGAGCGCAACGTCCGCTCCCACACCGAGAACGAACCCGGTCTCGCGGGATGGCGCGTCGCGGTCGATGCGCTTTCGGGAGCGGCGGTGAGTGCGTAAGCGGTAGGGCGTGACGATCGGGGCATCCGATGCCGAGCATTGAAGGTCCAGCAACCTTCAGCTCGAGAGAGGGACCCCCGAGACCTCCCATCTTTCCCACCGGACCGTCAGCGCGCTGCGGGCGCGCATGATCGAGGAAGTCGGACAGGTGCCCTCGCCGGGAGGAAGGCACTGCAGCTGGGGCCAATGCTCCTGGTTAGACTCGTGCTGCTGCCTTTTGCCGAGCAGACCGCGATCCACGTGGCGATCTCCTCGCTCGCGGATCAATGCCCGAGTTGCCTCCGGTTGCCACCCAGTGGCGGAGCCCGACAGCAGCCTCCTTAGCAACATTATCCAGACCCCGCGCCAGCCGCATGACGCTCTCGACGTCCGCATCCTTGCTAGCTGTTTCGATGCCCCGGGCAAATCCGCTCAACCTGAGTGCCCCGATATTGCCTGAGGTGCCCGCAAGGGTATGCGCCTCGCGCGCAAGTGCTGCGAAGTCGCCACTGGCCGACAGAGCCTTGAGCGTCACGATCTGGGCCTCGATTTGATCGAGGAACAATGAAAGAAGCTGACGAACGCTCTCCTCGGGTAGATGAGCAGCTGGTCGACGCGATCGAATCGATTTCGGAGGGGTTCGCGCTGTTCGATCGCGAAGATCGGTACGTGCGGACCAACAGCAACTATCGTCGCCTATATTCCGGCATTGCGGACCTCTGCATGCCCGAGACGACCTTCGAGACTGTGATGCGCGCCAATGTCGAGCGCGACCTCCACGAATTCGGCCCTCAGGGCGAGGAAGCCTGGCTGCGCGGCATCCTGGAATGGCACCGCGCCTGCAATGAGCCGATGGAGCAGCAGCTGAAAGATGGCCGCTGGGTTCGAGCGATTGAGCGACGCACCTCCGATGGAGGAATCGTCGGCATCCGCACCGACATCACGGCGGTCAAGCAGACCGAATTCGCGCTGCGGCAGCGGGTCACCGACCTCGAAGAGGCTCGCTTGCAGTTGACCGGCATGGCTACGGACCTCGCCGCGGCGCGGGATGCCGCCGAAGCGGCGAACCGCACCAAGTCGGAATTTCTTGCCAACATGTCGCACGAGATCCGCACTCCGATGAACGGGATCATCGGGATGAATGATCTCCTGTTGCAGACTGGGCTCACGGCCGAGCAGCAGGAGTATGCCGTCGCCGTGCGCGACAGCGCCGAGGCGTTGTTGACGGTGATCAACGACATTCTCGATATCTCGAAGCTCGAGGCTGGCAAGATCGAGCTCGAGGCGATCGACTTCGACCTCGTCGATACGGTCGAATCCGCAGTCGGCCTTTTCGGGCCGAAAGCGAACGAGAAAGGCATCGAACTTGGTGTCCTGATCGAGCCGGCCGCCCGGGCCGGGTTTCGCGGCGATCCGACCCGGCTGCGCCAGATCCTCCTCAACCTCGTCGGCAATGCCGTCAAATTCACCGACCAAGGCAGCGTTGCCGTCGAGGTCGGGATGCGTCCGCCGGGCGGCAGCGGGCTCCCGAGGGTGCGGTTCACGGTGACCGATACCGGCATCGGCATGTCGGCGGAGGTGCAGGAGAAGCTGTTCCGAAAATTCAGCCAGGCTGACGGGTCGATCACGCGCCGGTTCGGCGGCACAGGGCTTGGTCTTGCCGTCGCGAAACAGCTGCTCGAGCTGATGGGCGGCGAGATTGGTGTCGAAAGCAGCCTCGGCGAGGGCAGCCGGTTCTCGTTTGAGATCCCGCTGGCTGCCGCCGCCAGCCCGACAATCGGCCGCCGAGCGCTTCCAGAGGCGCTGGCGCAGCTCCGGGTCTTGATCGTCGATGATGTCGAGATCAACCGGCGGGTGTTGACGGGTCAGCTCAGGGCACTCGGCATCGCCGCCGGGTCCGCGATCGACGGCGCTCAGGCTGTTGTGGAACTCGAACGGGCCTGGCATCAGGGGCGGCCCTTTGATCTCGTCATCATCGACCAAAGAATGCCGGCGCTATCGGGCGATGAGCTGGGTCGCCGGATTCGCGACATGCCCGAGATTGCCGAGACCAAGCTCTTGCTCGCCTCTTCAGGGGGTACGCATGCGCTCCCACCCGGGGCGCGCGCGATGCTCGACGCGATCCTGATCAAGCCGATCCGCGAGCAGTCCCTTTTGGACGCCTTCGTCCGCCTTTTCGGTTCCGCAGACGCGCCGACGGACCCGACAGCGGTAGTCTTAGGGATCAAGCAAGCCGCGACGCGAGCGCTGCACGTCCTCGTCGCCGAGGACAACAAGATCAATCAGCAGCTGGCGGCGGTGATGCTGCGCAACATCGGGCATAAGGTGGATGTTGTCGAGAACGGCGAAGAGGCGGTCGAAGCCGTCCGCACCGGCATCTATGACGTCGTGCTGATGGACGTGCAGATGCCGCTTCTAGACGGAAAGCAAGCGACGGAGCGCATCCGCGCCCTCCCGCCGCCGGCCAACCGCGTCACTATCATTGCGGTCACGGCACACGCGATGACTGGCGCCCGGGAGGAATACCTCGCGGCAGGGATGGATGAGTACCTGCCAAAGCCGATCGAACCGGGGATCTTGTTCGGCAAACTCGCCGCAATTTCCGCCGTCGACGGCCCGAGCATGACCACCGACCACTCGGAGGCCCCTGATGCGGTGCTCGATTACGCGCATCTAGCGTCGCTTGCAATGTGCTGCGCCGCGTTTAAAGCCTCCTCGGCCTGCTTGCGCTCGGTAATGTCCTGCGTCGTGCCAAACAGGCCGACGCAGTTGCCATCCGCACCGTATTTCGGACTCAACTCGACCTGCATCCAGCGAATCTCCCCGTCGCGCCGCACCCAGCGGCTCTCGACCTTCGCCGTCGTCCGTATCGCGATCGCACGTCGCCGCGCATCGAGAAAGGCGGCGATGTCGTCAGGGTGAATAAACGACTGCGCTTCCTCGATCGACATCACCGGTTTTGGCGGGATGCCGACGAGCTCGAACATCTGCGGCGACCAGGCCGTGGTTTGGGTCGTCTCCTCGGCGCACCAATGGCCGATCTTGCCGATCCGCTGAGCTTCGAGGAGCTGCCGAGTGGTCTCCTCGGCGAGGCTGCGGGCTTGCTCCGCCTTCTCCCTAGCGAGCTGGAGCGCCTCTTCTGATTGATCGAGACGACGACGCTGCGCATTAAGTCTCTGGAATAGAGGAGTAGAGCCGGCGATCACGCTGAGGATCGCGATTGCAATAACCAAAAACTGCCACCGCCGCGAGACAACCCCGTCGATGTAGAGATCCCAGACCGCAACGCCGCCGGCGACCATGATGGCAAACATCAGGGCGCCGCCGAACAAGGGAAAGGCGATGGCGCAAATTGAAGCCCCTCCAGGGCGCTCCGCCGCGTTCATATGCGCGATCTCGTGTTACCAGTCGATGACTTGCGGACCTCTGCCTGATTTTTTTAACTTTGAAAAGTTAACGGTGCGTGAGCGGTAGCTGCGAGCCGCGACGGGGGCCGCTGGATGTTGTGGCTTCCGTTAGAGTTCAACGCAGGGTGCAGCGCCGAGGAGATGGTCAGCCGACGTGACGAGCAGTGTCCGATGGGCGCATCGGCGACGCCTGGGATCTCGCCAACGCGGCGCTGTTCCTCGCCTCCGACCGAGGCGAAGCACATTACCGGGACCGAGCTGGTCGTCGATGGCGGGCTGACGGGCAACTGCGTCTGACGCGGGTGACCATCGATAGCCGAGGAGATGGTGAGCGCCGTTTCAGAGGACGGCCCGAACGCTGTCGCGCAAAAGCGCTATCGCGTGGAGATCCCGCTGGGCGTATTGAGACAGCTGCGAGTTTAGCGAACTCTCCCATAGAGACTCATATCGGAAGATCGCGCAGCTCGTCAGAGGTGCACACCGGCTGCCAATAGCGGCGCAAGAGTTCACCCATCGGGCTGCCTGGCTCAACGCAAGTCAGCTCAGAGTCCGGTGGCGGTGTCTGCCGTCCGTATGCCGATTTCATTACTCCCTCCCATGCACCCCAGCTTGTCGATCGCGGTACGTCTCGATGACCAGCGGGGGGTTCGTAATCCCTTACGGAGCCTCACCTCGACGGGCTGCCGTCCGCCATTGTGACGGCTTGGGGCGAGCGGGGGCAACGTTTAAGGGCGGCCTCACGCACGAAGCGACATAGGCGAGCTAGTCTCGCTGGCTCACTCCGCCCATCACATCGACATGGTTGACGGCATTTACTACGAATATATTTGGTTTCCAAACAAAACATGGGTAAGTTGCGCGCTGTAAGGGTGACCTACACATGAATCCTACTGTTTTTTGGCTGTCACCCAGAAACTCATCCCGATAGTTCTAACAGGTCCTTTCACCGGACGACGTTCCACTCGCCTCTTGCTTTCAAGTCCTCAGAGAAACGTGATGCTCTCGGATATCGAAATCTACCGCGCCGCGCACTTGATGATGCACGAGTATGGGATCAGTGCCGAACACGAGGCGGCCAAGTGGGCGTGTCGGATGCTCGGGCGTGGCGACCGCGACGAGTTGCTCCTCTGGTTCAGAATATGGCGGACGATCGCCGTGATGCGCCAGGCACCTACAGGCCTACCACACTGACCGGAAAGCGGGCTGGGACGCGAACGGGATGAACTGTGGCATGACGAAGTGGCGCGCGCTCAGCTCGAGTGCCCAGCTGATTCTCGATCCCGCTTCCGGTGCCCGCGCCATCGTAAGGGACACCCGCGCCGACGCGGCATACCGATTTCACTGGAGTGTCCTCCCCTCGGAGGAGTCTC
>DATEQL010000296.1:0-5669 GCA_035272665.1 Allostellaceae bacterium | reverse complement strand
TCGGCCTAATTGTCGCCGTCTGCTTCACCGTCAATTGTCTGGTCGATCCCCTCTGGTATCTGAGGGGGAATGTTCTGACGGGCATCAATTATCCGTTCAACGAGCGCCTGGCCACGGTCATCCGGTTCTTGCCGCGGCTCGAAGATTACGATTGCGTCATTTTGGGGACTTCGCGGGCGAGCCTACTGCCCGAGGAAAAGATTCAAGGATACCGTTGCTATAATTTATCCATTTCGGATGGGCAGGCACCCGAATACCTGCTCTACGCGAAGTATTTGCGGGAACGCGGCTTTGCCCCGCGCTTGGTGATCGTTGATGTCAAACGCGCCGAATTCCTCGGGCCGGAACAGGCCGTCGAGGTGCCGGACTTCATCCGCGACGGGTCGGGGCCACCCTCGATCTTTGCCAGCTATCTCTCGCTCGATGCGCTCGATTTCTCGATCCGCACGTTGCGGGGGGACGCGCCCCACCACCGCTACTACGATCCGGACTTCCGCGCTCAGCTCGAGGTCAGATCAAAGCGTCATCGCTATGATCCGAAGGGTCCGATCGAGCCGCAGCCGGCGCCGTTCGACGTGCATGCCGAGCGCGCCGCGGCCTATATCGAGCTGCGCCGCCAATTCCCGACGGCGCGCGTCGTCGGCTACATTCCGCCGGAATCGGCCTGGCGCATCGCCGCGTTCGGCCTGACCGGGCAGCTCGACGCCTATCTCGCCGCGATCGCTCAAGTCGCCGCGGCGTACGACGAGTTTCTAGATTTCTCGATCCCCTCGGCGCTGACCGAGAGCAAAGAGGGGACCTATGACGGCTCGCATTATGCGCGAGCCTTCAACGCGCGGGTCCTGGCCGGCCTGATGGCAGACCAGAGCGATGTCGCCGTCGATTGGCGCCGCGAGGACCTGGAAACGATCACGACGCTCTACCATCAGCGCCTGGCGCGATTCATGGAAACCGCGACCGCGGCCGAAGCCGCCCCGAAGCGGTGAGCGGCTCGAGCGCCGCTCGCCCGAAGGCCGTAATAGGTCAGTCCGCAGCGGCAGGCTTTTGGCGTAGCTGCGCCTTCAGCCGAACGGAGTCGACGGGCTTGGTGAGGAACTCCGCAGGGCGGAGTCCACCGGCGCGGCGGCGCTCGTCGGCGCCATAGGCGGTGACCATCATGACCGGGAGATCGGGGAAGCGCCGCTTGATCTCGCCGAACAATTGCAGCCCGTCCATGCCACGGATGCGATATGTTAAAACGCTGCCCTGGCGAAAGCCGCGGGGCCACCTTTCCAGCGCCCGGCAGGCGGATCGATGGGCCGGCCCCGGCTTGCGCCGGGAAAGCGCTCTGGTGGCAGCTTCATCAAGGCGGGTCGGCCGGCGGCGCGGGCGGGCGCCGACGTCGTGCTGATTGAGCGGCACAATCATCTCGGCGGGCCGTCGACCGGTGATCACCGGCACCTCGGAAACGAGAGCGACGCGAACAGCCTCTCGTTGGCTATCGGCGAGCGCCAGCTTCGTCCGCTGCTCGACCCAAGGGATAGCCCCAAGGGATCGCCACATCGGCATCGATCGCCGGCCAGGGCGGCCTCCCGATCGCGAGTGCTTTGAGCTTTTCGGCGATTTCCCGCTCCGCCCTGTACAGCCCGGCGAGGAAGACACAACGGCGGCCCTCGAGGTCATCGGCAATTACGCTGCCGCCTTCGAGCTCGTGGCCGAGCGCCGTTTCAACGAGCTCGGGGGGCACTTCGAGCAGCGTCTGAGTGAGCGGGATCAGCTCTTTGGTCGGTAGCCCACAATGCCCTTCGTCCATCGCCTCGGTGAGCGCATAGGCGATACCGGCACGCACGCGGATCAGTGCGGTCTTCTCGATGCCGAGTTTGGCCGCGATCTGATCGGCTGTGCGGAAGCCGACGCCGCGGATGTCGCGGGCCAGTCGGTAAGGGTTCTCCGAGATGAGCTGGACCGCGTCGGCGCCGTAGGTTTTGTAGATGCGCACAGCACGCGAGGTGCCGACGCCGTTGCTGTGCAGAAACAGCATGATCTCGCGGATGACCTTCTGCTCGGCCCAGCCGGCGACAATCCGATCCGCCCGCTTCGGGCCTATCCCTGTCACCTCCCGCAGGCGGTCAGGCTCCTGCTGAATGATGTCGAACACGGCGTTGCCGAAAGCGCGGACGAGCTTCTTGGCGTAAACCGGCCCGATGCCGCGGATCATCCCGGAGCCGAGATATTTCTCGATCCCCTCGGTTGTCGTCGGCGCCGTTGCGTTGAGGAATGAGGCTTTGAACTGGACACCATGCGTGCGGTCGTTGATCCAGCTCCCGCTGGCTTGGACGAACTCGCCGGCCGCGATCATCGCCGCGTGACCGAGCACGGTGATCAGGTCGCGCTGGCCGCGGGCTTTCAGCCGCAGCACGCAGAAGCCGTTCTGGTCGTTGTGGAAGGCAACGCGCTCGACCAGGCCGGCCAGGACCTCGGTCGAACTCGCCGTCGATGCGCGCGCCATCCTCGTATCATGGAGATTGGGTTCCTGGGACGCTAGCAGGACCGAGCCGGCAGCGTGTCAGGGCGGCGCTCGGATCGGGGCAGCGGCCTCGAAGGCGCGGGGCGTCGCTCGTTTTGACAGAATCGGCGCTGCCTCGGAATGCTGAGCGGAGCAAGGGATACTTTTGGCGCCGGGAATTGAAGCCGACGATCCGACCGGCCTGGCTTTGGGGTCCTGCGTGCCGGTCAATATCTTGTGTGCGACGAGTACGTAGTAAAAGCCTCCGATCAAGTATTTTAGCGCCCTACCAGGGACCGAAAATCAGATAGTAACGGCCCAAGCCGGGGAAGTAGACTATTCGGAGCGATTTTATTCTTTCCCATCACTCTCGATAATTTGTCATAAGCATTTATGCGACTTCGCGGGGGTTTGTTGCGCGAGGCATAGACACAAGATGCAGCGATGCTTGCCTGTTGCCAGCTTGCTTCCTACGTAAGCACGGCCTGGATATCGCGGTATAGTCTAAGATCATGGAGCAGGTAATGGATTTGGAAGCTGAAGCCGCGATCCGCGAGGCCATGAAAACCCTCGCAGCAAACAACAGACCACGCAACGTGCACACTGTCCCAACCGAAGCGGCTCGCGCCCTTGAAAGAAAGACCGGAGCCACCTTTGACGAATGCTGGCAGCGCATCCAGCAGGCGAGAACGGACATGATCGACAGCGGTACTCTCGACGGCCCGGTTGCACCTCACGAGGATTGGCGACTCATACCGAAACAACCGTAATCAGCAGATGAGATGGTCAGCGCCGCCCCATCAATATCTCCTCGGAGGGCGACAATGCCGGGCCAGCGAGAGCAAGCCATTCGGGAACGAGCCTACGCGATCTGGAAGGAAGAAGGCCGTCCAGACGGGAAAGCCCTTGATCATTGGCTACGCGCTGAAGCTGAGATCATCTCAGCCACGGAACAGCAAGCCAGCCCCCTCGAGAAAGCAACCGCCTTCTACGAAAAAAATTATGCTCTTCTCAACAATTGGTTTTTAACACCCGAGATAAAGATCGTGCTGGGCAGAACAGTGGACCAAACCTGCCGGTTTTGTGGCAAGTCCTCTCCGGAGGTAACCTTCAAAATGGATGCTCATGCCATCCCAGAATCCCTTGGTAATAAGAGCCTTTTTTCGGCCTACGAGTGCGATACGTGCAATAAATTGTTTGGAGAAACGATCGAGAACGACTTTGGTAATTGGTCGAAACCACTGCGTACGTTCGCGCGAATCAGGGGCAAGAAGGGTGTTCCAACGCTTGCAAAAGCGGGGTCTATGGGATGGCGAATCCAATTCGATGACTCCCGCTTTACGATAAAGCAGTACGAGGATGATCCAATCTTCACTGCGGACGAAGAAGCGAAGATCGTCACATTCCAACTCCAGCGCGACGTTTATACGCCGGTAGCGGTGCTCAAGGCATTCGTCAAAATGGGCCTTTCAGTCATGCCGGATGAGGAAATGCCAAATTTTGCTGCCGCCCTCAATTGGATAAGACGCCCTGATCATCAGGTAAGCCTCGTATCGGAGTCTGAATTTCCAATATTATACAGTTTTGTCCCTGGGCCAATGCCGAACGACAAAATTGCAATCGCCACATTCAGACGAAAAGAGGGAATTGAGGATGTACCCTACGCTTTTTTTATCCTCGGATACGGCAACGAAGTCTTTCAAATATTCCTACCGGCGCCGATGCGCGATCACATGATCGATGGAAAACAGATTACGATTACGGCTTTCCCTAACCCACGTGACATCTATCCGTCGCAATTCGGCCCCACGCGACGTGGCGTAATGAACCTGACAGGCCGAAACGCGGTAAGGGGCGAGATATTCACACTGAGAATAGGATTCGACAGGGTCGCATAGCACCGACACACGAAGCCCGGCAACGGTGCCTATTGCACCCCTGCCCGATCAATGGGTTACGGTTGCCGCAAGATATAACCGAAACTCATCCGCAAAACCGCCGTCTCGGCTATGCCCGCGTCAGCACCTACGGGCAGACGCTCGACGCCCAGCTTGAGCAGCTTCGCGGCGCGGGCTGCACCAATATTTACCGTGAGAAGGTGACGGGCGCGCACAGCGACCGGCGCGAGCTTCTCAAAATGCTGAAGCGCCTCGCCCCCGGCGACGTGGTGACGGTGACGCGCATCGACCGCCTCGCCCGCAGCACCTTCGACCTGTTCGGCATCGTCAAGCAGATCGTGGACGCCAAGGCGCAATTCCGATCACTGGCCGAGCCGTGGGCCGATACCGGCACCAGCACCGGGCGCTTGATGCTGGCCGTACTCCGCGGCTTGGCCGACGTGGAGCGCGATCTAATCCGCACCAGTACCGCCGAGGGCACGAGCCGCGCCAAGGCCCAAGGGCAGCGGATGGGCCGACCCCCGGCACTCTCACTCCGGCGCAGCAGACAGAGGCTACCCGACGCCGCGCGGAGGGCGCTACGCTCGACGAACTCGCCCGCAGCTACAATGGGGGCATATCCACCATTCGCCGCGCGACGATCCGGATAATAGAGGAAAGCCGTAAGGGACAAGACACGCACGCGTCCCCTGCCCTAACAGTCCTCGGCGCGCTGCATGGTTCGCCTGATACAAGATTTACGCAGTAAATCCTCGATCATGCGCTTAGCCTTCTCAGCGACACCTTCTTTAATGCTCGGCTCGAACTCTGCATAGCTTCCGACGTCCCCATGAACGGGACATATCAAACGGTCTTCTGGTTGCGGTTCAGTGGTCGAGTCGTCGTGGCTGATCAGCAAGGCCGTGTTGCAATCGGTCAGCTTGCGAACACAACACCGTCAGGGCCGGTGCATTGAAAAGGGAGCCTTTCGTAAGCGCTGTCAAAGGCGACAGCCGCTAACCCGCGAGCGGCGTCGACGGCACAATCCGACGCCGCCGGGCAATGCGGGCCTATCGGTCTCGCCTCTGGCAGAAACAAGAGGACCCGAGACCGACGAACCGAGCTCCCGAGTTGCGTCTAACAAGTGGTTTTCCGGGGCGAGCGTTCTAAGACCGTAGGCTCTCAGCTGCAATCCGGACACAGCCGACGGCTCAGAGCTCGTTCACCGGGTTACCAATGGTTGGCAACGCAATGCCCCCAATGCCAATATCCCCACCGGTCACGCCAATGGCGCCGGTGCCAGCCCC
>DATEQL010000295.1:0-4540 GCA_035272665.1 Allostellaceae bacterium | reverse complement strand
CCGAGCATTACCAGCAGCGCGCCATTGGACTCGGTCGTGGCGACCATCACCGCCAGCTGGAGCGATGGAAGTCCGTTCGCCGGCACCCTGTCCTTTGGGCCACCCTACTCCAACGATCAGGGGGTTTTCGCGATTTCCGGGGACAGTTTGATCGTCAATCCATCCGGACCCGGGGTTTCCTCCGACGCGAATGCCACGCTAAACGTCACGGTCGTCGCGACGCAATGAGGGTTGATGAACCCAAGGACGGTGTGCAAATTTGCGGGATAGGCGTAAGCGGTGATACCTTCTGCGCCGATCACAGCTAGTCACACCCTCAACCTCGACCATTTCGGGCCGACCGGCTCGGCGATTGGCGGAGTGTCGGGTTGGCGGAGCACCCTGCCCCGCACCCTTACCCTCCCCCGGCCGACGCGGTGCGGAGGAGGGTAAGGGAGAGAGTCGGCAATGGGGATGGTTCGCCTCGCTCGGGGTCTATCGCCAGCCACGGTTGATCACCATCATGCTGATGGGACTCGCTCGGCTGGAGCCCGTTCTTCGTGCTCGCCACTCTCGCCGGCCTGCCGGGCTTCGTCTTGCTCGCCTGGATCATGCAGCTGGAGTCCGCGGCAGAGCGCTAACCGTCGCCTCTGAGAAAATCGTCGGAACCAACGACTCTGTACGAGCAGAAAGCGCGTCCGAAAAATTGGTGATCCGCGATTTTCAGCGGAATGCGATGCGTCCCGCCGGCGTAGCCATTATCGCCATTCCCGCCTGCGATGGCGGCCGGGCTGTCTGCCGGTGCTTTCGACGAGAAACGGCCCGAGCCCCTTCGGCCGCACCCGGATCACTGTGTGACATAGCCGCCATCGACAGTGACAGTGCTGCCGGTCACCCAGCCTGACTCGTCCGAAGCGAGAAACAGGATGGCGCCGACGAGATCCTGCGGGTCGCCCAGGCGGCCGAGCGGGATCTGCGCAATCGTCGTGCGTCGCCGCTCCGGATCGGCGTAGCTGGCGCGGGTCAGGCCGGTCAGGGTCGGGCCGGGCGCGATCGCGTTGACCCGGATGCGGTGCGGTGCCAAGTCGAGCGCCATCGCATGGGTCAGCGAACGGCCGCCGCCCTTCGACGCGATATAGGCAGCCCGTTCGGGACGGGCGACCTCGGCGAGCTGCGAGGTGACATTGATGATGCTGCCGCCGCCTCCCTGGCGGACCATCTGCCGCGCGGCCGCCTGGCCGAGATGGAACATCCCGGTCAGATTGACCGCGATGACCCGCTCCCACTCGCTGTGATCGAGGTCGAGAAAGGTACCGCCATGGCTAACCCCGGCGCAGTCGAGCAGAATATTGAGCCCGCCGAACTCCCGCACCGTCGCCGCAACCGCGGCATCGACCGCCGAGCGGTCGCGCGCATCGAGCGTGATCGCCGTTGCCCGGCCGCGAGCGACGCGGATCAGTGCGGCGGTGGCTTCAGCCGCGGCGGCATCGATGTCGGCGCAGACGACCGCTGAGCCTTCGCGCGCCAGACCCTCGGCGCCGGCCCCGCCGATACCGCCGCCCGCACCCGCCACCAGCGCTACCTTTCCTTCGATGCGGCCCATCACGACCCTCCCGGCTGTTCTCGTCCGGCACTATAGCGCAGCATGACAGGGCCTATCGGCGTTGCCGATGATCAACATATCACGTACGTATAAAAGGCATCTTTGACTTAGTGAATCTGTGCAAATATCTTCGGTCGGAGCGAGGAGACGTCGATGACGCACATCCATGTGATCCATGAGAATGGGGCCTGGTTCGAGCCGCTCGCCGACGCGCTCGATCGGCAAGGGCTCCCTTGGCGCGAATGGTTTCTCGATCGTGGCATCTTTGATCTGTCGAGGCCGCCGCCTGAGGGCGTCTTTTACAACCGGATGAGCGCCTCCTCACATACGCGGGATCACCGCTACGCCGCCGAGCTGACTGCTGCGGTGCTGGCTTGGCTCGACCGGCACGGGCGCCGCGTCGTCAACGGCAGCCAAGCGCTCGACCTCGAGATCAGCAAGGCCCGCCAATACGCCGCCCTCGAAGCGGCCGGGATCCGCACGCCGCGCACCGTCCTCGTCGCCGGCAAAGAATTGCTCGTCGAGGCTGCCGGGCGGCATTTCGCCGACGCCCCGTTTATCCTTAAGCCGAACCGCGGCGGCAAAGGGCTCGGCGTTCGGTTGTTTCACTCCGCGGATGTGCTCCGCGACTACCTCGGCAGCTTGGATTACGAGCCGCCGGTCGATGGCTTGCATTTATTGCAGCAATACGTGCAGGCGCCGGTGCCGTTGATCACCCGCGCCGAGTTCATCGGCGGCCGGTTCATGTATGCCGTCGAGGTCGACACCAGCGACGGCTTCGAGCTCTGCCCCGCAGAATTCTGCTCGGCTGGCGACGCATTCTGCCCGGCCGGCGAAGCGTCGCGCGCGAAATTCACGATCATCGACGATATTGACCCAGGCCTGACGCGCCGTTACGAGGCGTTTCTTGCCGCCAACGACATTCCCGTTGCCGGAATCGAGTTCGTCACCGACAGCGCCGGCACCGTCTACACCTATGACGTCAACACCAACACGAACTACAATCCCGACGCCGAAGCCCGCGCCGGCCGGTCCGGCATGGCTACGCTCGCACGCTATCTCGATGCCGAGCTCGAACGCTTGATTAGCCGCCGCGACGCAGCCGATTGACCGCGATACAGGGTCAGTCCGCGGCCGCCTTTGCAGGCATCGGACAAGTGACCCCGGTGCCGCCGAGGCCGCAATATCCGTAAGGATTCTTCGCGAGATATTGCTGGTGGTAGTCCTCGGCGAAGTAGAACGGCGGGGCTTCGCGGATCTCAGTGGTGATCTTGCCCAGCCCGGCGGCATCGAGCCGGCTCTGATAGGCTTCTCGCGCCGCTTGTGCCGAGCCGCGCTGCGCCGGCGAGAAGGTGTATATCGCCGAGCGATATTGGGTGCCGACATCGTTGCCCTGCCGCATGCCTTGGGTCGGGTCGTGGCTCTCCCAGAACAGTTTCAAGAGCGCCTCATAGCTGGTGACTTTCGGGTCGTAAACGACGAGCACGGCCTCGGTGTGCCCGGTGCGTCCGCTGCAGACCTCCTCATAGGTCGGGTTGGGCGTGGAACCGCCGGCGTAGCCGACGGCGGTGACCCAGACCCCCAGCGCCTGCCAGAATACCCGCTCGGCCCCCCAGAAGCAGCCAAGCCCGAACACCGCCTTTTCCAGGCCCTCGGGATAGGGCCCGACCAGGGTGCGGCCGTTGATGAAATGCCGGTCCGGTACGGGCATCGCTTCGGCTCTTCCCGGCACGCACTGGCCGAACTCGGGAACGACCAGTTTGTCACGCATAAACGGCCACATCTCGCGCCCCCTTCCTGGAATCCGATGGCGTAACCGCACGCTTCCTGCATGTAGGCAAGCACCCTGCCCGCGCCAACTGTGCCCGCGTCATTTCCGCGTCAGCCTTCGCGGGGTCGCGCGATTAAGATTATTCCGCGTGCTTAGGATCTTGATTTAGGATACAGTGTTCGTTGGGGATGTCTATCACATCGATAGGAAGCTTTGCGACAGCCGGTGGCGCCCGCTCGCGGCGCGCCCGATCACCGAGAGATGCACCGATGTCAGAGACAAGTCGGCGATTATACGATCCGAAAGGTCCCGCCGTGTTGACCCGTCGCTTCCTTCTGACCACACTGCTGCTACTGATCGCCACGGGTTCACCGGCGGCCCCGCCTAGCGCTATTGCCCCAGACGCTTTTATGAACGAACTTTGGAACCGTGCCGTCGAGATACTCACCAAGAAGACCCCTCAGACGGAAAGGCTGTCGCGGTTTCGAGACTTGTTCGACGCGGATTTCGATGGTCCCGGCATCGCCCGTTTCGTTCTCGGCCGTTATTGGCGCAGCGCGAGCGGGCCGGAGCAACAGGAGTATCTGAATCTTTTCGAAGACTACGTGGTCTTTGTCTACGGCACCCGGCTTTCCAACTTCAGCGGCCAGAAGTTCAAGGTCCGTGGTAGCCGAACCGACGAGAGCGGGACCATCGTCTCGACCGACATCATTAGCCCGAGCGGCGAGCCGCCGATCAAGGTCGACTGGCGGCTGGTCACCGACAATGGCGCCTTCAAGATCAATGACGTCATCATCGAGGGGATCAGCATGATGGTGACGCAACGCTCTGAATTCGCCTCGGTGATCCAGCGCCACGGCGGTCAAGTTGGCGGGCTCCTGGCGCTGATGAGGGAGAAGACGAAAACCGCCAGTGCCGCGCAATAGGACCGGCGAACCCGGCCCTCACAGGATTTTCCAGGTTCCATCCGGTTGCAGGCAGCTGTTCAACTCGTAATGCTCGGGTGAGGCCGGCGCCACCGCAGTCGTCATAAGTGTATATCCGAGTGTTTCGCATCGCATATTCCGGGCAGTGAATTTTTTCAGCAGCCTGATCGTTCCCGAGTTCTTGCTGTTCGGATTGCTCCAGGTTGCGGTGGTCCCGACAGGCTTCCCGTGGATCTGCTGGGTGACCGCCCGATGGATC
This sequence comes from Allostellaceae bacterium, assembly GCA_035272665.1. Taxonomy (GTDB): domain Bacteria; phylum Pseudomonadota; class Alphaproteobacteria; order ATCC43930; family CGMCC-115725; genus AP-15. The sequence goes on along the minus strand of DATEQL010000295.1, from coordinate 2 downwards.
AT
>DATEQL010000294.1:0-8431 GCA_035272665.1 Allostellaceae bacterium | reverse complement strand
AGGCCCTGCCCTGCCCGACGCTGGTGGTGTGGGGCACCGAGAGCGACGTCCTCTCCGAGGCGCAGGTGCTGCGCATGGTCGACGTGCTGCCGCGCGGCGAACTGGTGCGGGTGGCGGGCATCGGGCATGCGCCGACGTTGGTGGAACCGGTGGTGCTGGCCGCCCTCGACCGCTTTCTGGGCGGCTAGCGAGCAGGCAGCATCAGCCCCTCCCTTCCCTCCCCCGCTCTGTGGGGGAGGGTCAGGGTTCGGGGTGCCCGTTAACTTATTGATAAATTGCTATTTTTATGATAGTTTCACAATATGCAAATCTGTCTCTCGAACACACCAAGCTCCATGCTGTCGCTGGCTGCCGCGCGAAGCGCGCGCCGCTCGGCAAACGCACGCGGTCGGAATTGTGCGAAAAAAGTGCCGGGTGATCCTGATCCTATCCAGCACAAGCAGGCGGGTTGGCGAACGCGAGCGCGTTTATTCTACCGTTACGCTCTTCGCAAGGTTGCGCGGCTGGTCGACGTCGGTGCCCTTGAGGACCGCGACGTGGTAGGCGAGGAGCTGGATCGGGATCGCGTAGAGCAAGGGTGCGACAAACGGGTCGCAGCTCGGAACCGCGATGCCGAAAGCGAGCCGGTCGGCGAGCCTAGCGACCCCAGCAGCGTCCGAAATCATCACGACGCGGCCGCCGCGGGCCATGACCTCCTCGACATTGCCGAGCGTCTTTTCGAAGAGATCGTCGTGCGGGGCGAGCACGATGACCGGCACGGCCTCGTCGATCAGCGCGATTGGCCCGTGCTTCATCTCGCCCGCCGCATAGCCCTCGGCGTGGATGTAGGAGATCTCCTTCAGCTTCAGCGCCCCCTCGAGCGCCAGCGGAAAGGCACTGCCGCGGCCGAGATAGAGCACGTCGCGCGCCTCGGCGACCTCGACCGCAATTTCGCGGATGCGCTCGTCGTGGTTCAATACCTCGCTGGCGCGCGACGGGATCTCGGTCAGAAACCCCGCCAGCTCCGCCTCACGAGCGTGGCTGATGGTGCCCCGCGCCCGGGCCAATGCCACGGTAAAGCAGGCGAGCACGGCCAGCTGGGTGGTGAACGCCTTGGTCGAGGCGACGCCGATCTCGGGGCCGGCCAGGGTCGGCAGCACGATGTCGGCCTCGCGGGCGATCGAGCTTTCCGGCTGGTTGACGATTGCGATGATCTGCTGGCCTTGCGCCTTGGCATAACGCAATGCCGCCAAAGTGTCGGCGGTCTCGCCCGATTGCGAAACAAACACCGCCGCACCGCCGCGCGGCATGGCCGGCGCCCGGTAGCGGAATTCCGAGGCGATGTCGACCTCGACCGCGATGCGGGCGATGCGTTCGAGCCAGTACTTGGCGACCACACAAGCATGGTAGGCGGTGCCGCAGGCGATCATCGTCACCCGCTCGAGCCCGCCCAGCGCAAAGGGCAGCTCGGGCAGATGCACGGTGCGGGTCGCGGGGTTGATCATCGCGTTGAGGGTGTCGCCGATGACCGCCGGCTGCTCGAAAATCTCTTTCAGCATGAAATGGCGGTAGTTGCCCTTGCCGATCAGCGCCCCGGAGGCAGCAGCCTCGCGGATCGAGCGAGAGACCTCGCGGTTGGCGGCGTCGAAGATCTTGACCGCGCGCGAGGTGACGACCGCCCAGTCGCCTTCTTCGAGGTAGGTGATCCGGCGGGTCAAGGGTGCGAGCGCCAGGGCGTCCGAGCCGAGAAACATCTCGCCGTCGCCATAGCCGATCGCGAGAGGGCTGCCGCGGCGCGCGCCGATCAAAAGGTCGTGCTCGCCGGCGAACAGAAAAGCGAGCGCAAAGGCGCCGTCGAGCCGCGCCAAGGTCTTCGCCACCGCATCCTGTGGCGCGAGCCCCTGCGCCAGGAAATGGGTCGCCAGGATCGCCACTGCCTCGGTGTCGGTCTCGGTCCGGAAGGTGTAGCCGAGAGCCGTCAGCTCACGGCGCAGGGCCTGGAAATTCTCGATGATGCCATTGTGGACGACGGCGACCCGATCGGTGGCGATCGGATGGGCGTTGGTCTCGGTCGGCAGGCCATGGGTCGCCCAGCGGGTGTGGCCGATGCCGACCACCCCCTGCACCGGCTCGCGGTCGAGCCGGCGGGTGAGATTGACGAGCTTGCCCTCGGCGCGGCGGCACTCGATGCGACCGTTGACCAGGGTCGCGATCCCGGCCGAATCATAGCCGCGGTATTCGAGGCGGCGCAGCCCTTCGAGCAGCCCCGCAGTTACCGTATCCTTGGCGATGATGCCGATGATGCCGCACATCAGTCTTTGTCCTTCCGTAGCCGGGCCCGGATTGCCGCGGCGCGCCCGGGCTTGTCAACCTGCCGACCGCGGGCGATCGACAGCGCGTCCGCCGGGACATCGCCGGTGATAACGCTGCCGGCGGCGATGAACGCGCCGGCGCCGACTGTTACCGGTGCCACCAGCGCGGTGTTCGAGCCGATAAACGTGTTTTTACCTATGGTTGTTCGAAATTTATTAAACCCGTCATAATTGCAGGTTATCGTGCCGGCGCCGATGTTGGTGCCCGCCCCTACATCGGCGTCGCCGATATAGGTGAGGTGATTGGCCTTAGCGCCGGCGCCGAGCCGGGCCGCCTTGACCTCGACGAAATTGCCGACATGCACCTCTTCTTCGAGCACCGCACCCGGGCGCAGCCGGGCGAAGGGACCGACTCGGGCGCCCACCCCGATCGTGGCGCCTTCGAAGTAGGAAAACGAGCAGATCCGCGCCCCCTCCCCGACCGTGACACCGGGGCCGAAGGTGACGTTCGGCTCGACGACGACATCGCGGCCGAGCCGGGTGTCGGCGCTGAGAAACACGGTCTCCGGCGCCACCAGAGTGGCGCCCGCTTCCATTGCCCTGCGGCGCAGCCGCCGTTGCATCAGCGCCTCGGCCTCCGCGAGTTCCGTGCGGGTGTTGATCCCGATCAGCTCCTCGGCCGGGAGCTCGACCGCGCGACATTGGAGGCCCTTATCGGTCGCCAGTCCCACGATGCCGGTCAGGTAGAATTCACTCTTCGCGTTGTTGCGGTCGAGCCCGTCGACAAGCTCGCACAGGTGGCGCGCCCGGATCAGCATCAGGCCACCCCAACAGAGCCCGATCGCGTACTCCTCGGGATTGGAGTCGGCGGCTTCGACGATGCGCAGGACCCCTCCGTCAGGTCCGGAAATGAGCCGGCCATAGGGGCCCGGATCGGCAGGCCGCATGCCGGCCAGAAGTATTGCAGCCGGCGCCCGCTCCTGCTCCGCCAAGAATCGCGCCAGGGTCTCGCGGCGCAACAGCGGCGTGTCGCCATAGAGAACGAGGACCTCGTCGATCTCGCCTTGCGGCGAAAGCCGGCCGCTCATTGCTCGGAATGCCGCCCGCACCGCATCGCCAGTGCCGAGCGGAGGATCCTGTACAACGGTCTCCGCCGGAGCGACGGTGCGGGCGACGGCCTCCATCTGCGGCCCGATCACGACGACGATCGCCGCAGGCGCCAGCGGCTGCACCGCCTGCAACAGGTACGCGATCATCGGCTGCCCGGCGATCGGATGCATCACCTTGGGCAGGGCGGAATTCATTCGCGTGCCGCTGCCGGCGGCAAGGATGATGGTGGCAAAACGGGATTGGCTCATCGCTGGCTCGAACGGGGCCGAAACCGGAGCGGCGACACCATCGCGCGGCACCCCCTTGTTTGCACCAAAGGATTTATTGCAGAGGATAGCACGACAACGCAGAGTTTGCAGTAATGAACCGGTTCTTGCTCATTTTCGATCTCGACGGCACGCTCGTCGACAGCGCGCCGGATTTGCCGCCGCGCCGAACGAGATGCTGCGCCAGCGCGGCCATCCCCCGTTGTCGCTGCCGCAGGTGAAACAGATGGTCGGGGACGGTACGCCGACCATGGTCGCGCGCGCTCTGGCGGCGAGAGGAACCGATCAGGCCGACGCAGGGAGGGCATTGCCGCGCTTCCTCGAGATCTACGAGGCGAATGCGGTACGGCTGACCCGCCCCTATCCCGACGCGCCGCAGACGCTGACGGCGCTGCGCCGGCGCGGCTACCGTACCGCGATCTGCGCCAACAAACCGCAGCGGGCGACGATCGCGGTGATCGAAGGCCTCGGCCTCAACGAGCTGTTCGACGCGATCGCCGGCGGCGACCGCTTCCCGGTCAAAAAGCCCGACCCCGGTCATCTGCTGGGCTTGATCGGCGAGCTCGGTGCCCGGATCGAAGCGAGCGCCATGATCGGCGACAACGAGAACGACGCTGCCGCCGCTCGCGCCGCCGGAGTTCGACTCGTGCTGATGCGTTACGGCTATGCCCGGGTCGACCCCGAGTCCCTCGCCGCGGACGCGCTCCTTGACCATTTTGCCGAGCTGCCCCGAGCGCTCCAACGGCTCCACCTCTCGCCTTGATCGCTCCTCGATTTCGGGCCTCTTGCTCAGATCCGTCGCCAGCCGCATAACTCCACCTGAGGAAACGCTCCGATGCCACATTCTTCCGACGAGCCGCCGAGCGATCGGATCAGCGCGGGGCCACCGGACGTCCGGCCCACCGAAGGTGCAGAGACCGCGGGGACGAGGCCAAGCCCGCCGAGCAATTCGGGCGAAGACGTCACGATCAGCAACAATCCGCAGAGCGGGACGGCGGACAACGGCGAAGCCCCCAGATTGCCCCGCCGCCGTCGGCGCCGTCGCCGTCGGCCGCCTCGCGCAGCCGACGCAGCCGGGGCGACGGCAGAGGGTCAAAGCCAAGCCACGGAGCCCACAATCGCCGGGGATGCCCCCCATGACGGCGATTTGCCGCGCTACGGTGAGCCTCGCCGGCGCCGACGCCGCCGCCGCGGGCCGCAACGCGTCCCTGGCCCCACCGAGGCGACGGGTGGAGAAACCCCGGCTGTGCAGAGCGCACCAGAAGCTCGGCCGAGCTTCGTTGAGCCCGCCGGTCCCGCCGCGCAGGGCAATGCGCCGCAGAACGCGTCGCCGCAGGATAGCGAGCCGCGCGGCGGCACGTTGCGCGAGCACCGCGGCCCCCCGCACCGCCGCCGCAGACCACCGCGCTCGGCGAGCTCGATAGGCGAGGCGGGCACTGGATTGGCCGGGGGGGAGAGCGCGCCGGCCGTAGGTAGCGAGCCGCGCGGGGGCCAGCCGCGCGAACCAACGCACAGCCGACGGCGCCGACGTTGGCTCCCGCGCTCTACGGACGCGACGGCAGCCGGTACAGACCAAGCCGTCGGCAGCGCACCCACCGAGGCGCCGCGCGATCGATCCGCGCCCTACAGGGGACCGCGAGCTCGGGGACCCGGCAACCACCGCACCCGCGAGGAAGGTCGGGCGGCAACGGGGGCAGAAGGCCGCAACCGGGACTCTCGGGATCGACGTCCGCGGAGCAAGGGAGCGCCAAGCCCCACGGATCGACGGAAAGGGACAGGGCGAGACGTCTCGAAGAAGGGACCGGAGCAACGGCTCTATGCCCTCGAAGCGGTGGTCGACCGCGGTTTCGAGGATGTCCCCGAAGAGGCCGAAGACAGCGCTACCCGGCGCGTCCCGTGGACGATCATAAAGCGTACGGTAGCCGACCAGCAGAGCGGCAAGCCAATATCGGCCATCTACGTCCTGCAGCGCGACGGCATCGACACCGAGTTTCCCAGCCTCGGGACGGCGCGGGCGGCGGCGAACAAGACTATCGTCCATCCCGAAAAGTTGACGCTTTCAAAGGCGGAGCACGCCGCCGCGAAGAAGTGAGCGCCTCCAAGTCGTCGGTTGATTCTCTGCCTTTGCCCGGAGGCAGCCCCAGGGATCGTTACTCAATTCCTTACGTTTGCCTCGCAAGAACCATGGACCGACCATATTTGGTGATAAATGCAACGCGATGAGTAATTCCGAAAACTTCGACCCGCTATGAACAGAACCGATCATTTGTTTCCGCGGACAACACCGGCACGCGAAAAAGCCCGAAGCGGTGAAAGGCTCTCTTTGCGTTCTGCGGCGCTGATGATTATCGGGCTCTCCTTGCTTCTCTGGGGTATGCTGTTGGTCTCGGTTTTCCGGTTGCTCTAGTGTTTGGTTTTAGCATTTTCGACAGCCAAGGCAATATGGGCGTGGGGGCTAGGACCCACCGATCAGCCGTTGATGTTTGAGGCGGGTGGGCCCGGCCTACCCGATGAGCGCGGCATGACGAGTCCGCACCCGACCTGTCGCAAGGCATCGCCCTTCCGCAGGTTGCGGTACATCCAGAAGAACATCGTTCCTCCGAGTGTGCCTACCAACACCTGGCTCATCAGCCCGAAACCGAGAAACACGCCGCTGATCCAGATAAGTAGAGGTAGGCAGATCGCCGTGCTCGAAGCCGAGACCCACAAGGAATGCACCCGCTGTCGGATGCGTCCGCGATAATACAACCAGTCTGCTGCACCCATACTAACCGTACCTAAGATAGCAACGATCACCTGCAATATTAAGATCTCGAACATCAAGATCTCCTTGTTGGACGGCGCCGCGTGGACATCGATGGGGCTTGATCATCAACCGCCGCCAGTCGAACCCGACCTAACCAGCTTGGACGGCCCTTTGCGTTGGCTATCAGTTGCGCAGACCGCAAGGATTCTGCCATGGAGAAGACCTGTTGGGTCTTGTCGGTTGAATATTGGATGGTGGCATGCTCGGGTTTTATGACTCATTCGTTGCAAATTTGTTGACGCAGGAGGACGGAACATATTCCTGATTTGTTCTGGCCCCTAATTGGCTCCGAATGGTGTGTCGCTTTGATAGGTCCGCCAAAAAGCATCGCTGAAGTACCGACGGAGCGGCGAGCAGCCTCTTGTCGCTACGGTCGGGGCATCGCGATGTTCCAGGATGCCGTCGCGCGTTCGAAGCGAGCGTGGGTGGAACCTGGTGAAGTCGAGACGTGCTGCATAGCTAACAGCATGGCCTTGTCCAGTTCAGAGTAAAAACGGTTGGACGCGGCGCCGAAAAGATGTCGATCCTGTCCGTCGAGAGTTCCTCCCCATGCATCGAGATTCGCGCATGCCGCCCGTGAGAACGCGTCGATTTCCACCTCTCCTTCCACCGCCGTGGCTTGCCGTGGTTGCCGGCTAGGCGGTTGTATCCTCACGGATGGCTGCCGAACGGGCGCCGCCGCCAAACCGTCGCACAGGCCGCTGTCATGAAGCACACGTCGCAGATAGGCCGCGACGCCGATCAGAAATTGGTCGGCGGGTCGTCCTGCCTTGACCCAAGCGTCCACCTTGCCGATGCCCCAATTATACGCCGCGATCGCATCCGGCCAGTTTTTGTACCGCCAGTACAGTTGCGCCAGATAGGCGCGCCCGATGGCGCGATTTTGCATCGCATCCAACCGATCACCGCCGCCGACATCAGTCGCCGCTGCCGAGGTAACTTGCATCGGTCCTTGCGGCCCAGAGGGGTCCGGACGCCACATCGCAAGGTCCGCACCGTAGCTCGATTCCGCGCCGTCGACCGCATCGGCTACGCGATCGAGCGCCGTAGCGGGGCGCAATCGGCCGTCTTTGACCGCTCCCGGAACCGAGCTTTTCGCGCCGGTCGCGGCGGCGGGCGGATCGGGCAGTGTAGCGTGTTCTCCGGCTGACGCCGTCGCAACCCCCTGCAGCAGCGTTAAGGCGACTACTGTGGATCTCGCGCAAGCCTTCATCGAAATTCCTTGCCTGTCTGCCTGATCACCCTGCAAGAACAAGATACTAGGTAGCAAACGGATGCACTAGGTCCAGAGTTAGACCAGGCAACAAGGTCTCGGCCTCGGCTTCCGAATTTTCGCGCAATGCGCGAGAGCCGTCCGCTGGGTCACCTGCTAATGTAGGAGGGATTCAGGCGCATACCCAACTTACGGTTATCCCTTCGCTTGCGGGAATGGCAGTCTCCTCCCGTCACCATGGAGTTTTGTTCCACTCCTGGATCGCCCCGACCCCGTGTTCGCCACCGTTCGATGCGGAGGGTTAATTGTCAACATCGCAGCACATCCCTTTCGATTTGCATGGCAAGTCGCGGGCACCCCCGCGGGCATATCCAAGATCCGATGCGCGGTTCTTATTAGCACACCGTGTTGAATTTGTCAAGATGATACGATGTGGCAATATTTATTTAGCAATGGTTCTGGTTGACCGAACCGGAATTTTCGGTTATGAGCGGAAAATAACTCTAACCGGGTACTAACCAAAGGAGCGGCAATACCCCATGGTTCGAAACACTCGTTTTCCAACGACATCCGGTAATGATTTTCATGTCGCCCGACAGGCGAGCCACGGCCAACGGGTGGAAATTTCTCGCGCCCTCTGATACACTTGCTCTAAAGTGGTTGTGAACATACTAGAAGAAGGGACAGCTTTCGGCTCGTGCCGAACGCTTCGCTTCTCCGTCAAAAATCGGCCAGGGATGAATTT
>DATEQL010000293.1:0-7632 GCA_035272665.1 Allostellaceae bacterium | reverse complement strand
TCCAGGCCGCCAAGCGCAAGGCCCGAGGCTATACGCGCTTCACCACCATGCGGACCGTTCTCTTCCTTATCGCCGGCAAGCTCGACTTCACCCCGCTCAACCCCCACGCGACATAACCCACTCAAAATTCAAAAGAGCCTGTTCGAATCGAAGGGTATCGCCGAAGACGCCTGCAACCGGCTCAAGACTGAAGGCGTACCGGCGAGCGAGATCGCCCTCAAGGTGCTGAGCGCAATCGGACCGATCCCATCGACGATGGAGCCGGAGCTCGAGGCTGCATTTCTGAGCCCGGTGATCCTCGGCAATTTCCGCGATTCGTTTGCGCCATACATCCGCAACGGAGAAACGATCGTTTGTGTTCAGGCACTTACCGACGAGCGGGGGGAATTGGCCGTCGACACGTTGAAATTATATGCCCCGCTCCAGGTGGGTGTCGCCTCGCCTTCCAGCGATCCCAACGCCATGACGATCGATCTGCGTTGATGACGCTCGTTTCCGGGGTCTGCCGGCCCCCGGGAGGCTCCCCTGCTCGGCCCGCGGCGGGCGTCGAACATCAGGCGTGGGTCGAAGGTTTCGGCCGCGAACATGGTCAGGATCACGAAACTTCGGTCGCAGCAGCCTTGCGATCACTCGTCACTACCGGTCATGAGAGCCGGCAGGACGACGCGCAGGCGTCGAGAGCTCGCCGGCCGACACTTCCCTGACGCCACCCGTGCCTACCCTGCTCGCACCCGGTCAAGGACCGTACCGACTCGGGCGCGCGAGATACCCGAATCCTCGAAGCTCCCCGCTGCCGACGGCCCCTCCACGCGCAAGGTGCGCGTCGGAAACGCGAACTCGACACCCATCTCCTTGGCGAGGTCCATTATCTGCAAGAGGATCTCCTCGCGTTCCCTAAGCTCAGCGGCGTAGTCCGGGACCATCAGATAGAAGATGACGAGGATATTCAGACTACTCTCACCGAAATCATTGAAACGCACATGAAAATTGTCTTTGTTCGTCTTCGGATGATCACTGATGAACTGTCTGATCCCCTGGGCAAGCACCTCCACTTTATCGTGCGGCGTGTCGTAAGTGATTTGCACCAGTAGGCGCTGACGACGCATCTGCCGAAGGCTGAGATTCTCGACCGTCGCATTGACGACCGCGTTGTTCGGAATCGATATCAGTGAGTTATCCGCGGTGCGGATACGGGTGCTGCGGAAGCCGACGTCTTCGACCGTGCCCTCGCTCCCGGCGACCCTGATCAGGTGACCGACCCGGAAGGGCTTCTCGAACATGATCAGCACCGAACCGAGCAGGTTTGCCAGGCTGTCGCGGGCGGCGAGCGCCACGGCGAGGCCGCCGACACCCAAGCCGGCAAGGCTCGAATAGGCCGGGAACCCCAGCTCGTCGCCGGCCCGCATCAGCAGCCCTATCGCAACGACGATACCGACGAAACGCGCGCCCAGCCGGATCAGCTGGCTGTCCAAGCTGTGTGGCCGCAGGTGCTCCGACGACAGGATCGCTTCGCCGAGGAGGCTAGCGCCGATCAGGCACAGCCATGCGGCGCTGAGAAACAATGCAATTGTCTGAGCGTAAGCTATGACAACGAGCGGGGTTCCGCTAATGCGCAAAATCTTGTCCAGCAATGGTCCGACGAACCCCGCTAGAAGAATGATGGCGAGCGGGGTCAACAGAGAGTACCAGCCCGGTCCCGGTCCCTCTGCTCTGCGCTGAGCGAGGCGGCGCGCCAGGCGATAGACGCCGAAGACAAAAAGCATGCTAACGAGAAAACCGAAAAAGAATCCAAGCCACTGCCATACGGCAATGCCGGCGATTTGCGCCTTTGTCCAGAGCGGCAGGCTCAGCATCCATCTGGGCGGCACAATGGCGTCCAATCCTAGCGGCGAACTCGAATAGGCTTCGTAGACGGTAGACGCCCGGTTTGAACTTATTGTTTGGTACGCAGCGGCCAGCTGCTTTGCAGGGCCGGGTTTATAAGGCAGCTTCCTCACGCGCTGGTAAAACTCGGGGAGTCGGTCGACCGTCTCGGCAGATATCAGATACTCTCCCGCGCGCGGGCCGCTTTCGATCAGAACGATGTCGATTTCGGTGTTCGGCAGCCTCCATCGCTTCGCCGAGGTTCGCGCCATCGCTTCCCGATCCGGGATATCATCAAAAGATGGAAGCTCGATTCGATCGAGGGTTTCCTTCAGTTGAAGCACCCGTTCGACCGCAACGGTGTCTCTGAGAACAGGTAAAATCTGGGAGGTGTCCAGAGATCGGGCGGCTCTCAATCCGTTCGAAAGGAGCGCCAGCTGGTTCCGGCGCTCCTCAGGACTGAGATAGAGGCGGTCGGACGCGGTGTAAGATTTGATCACGTCCGTCAGGCCGATATAGATCTCGTCCATCACCTCGACGAAACCTTGGAGTGTCGCTCTTGGACTGGACGTGTCGGCGGGGCGTAGTGGATTGACGTCCGCCGCCTTAGCAGCGTTTGAAAAGCCCAACAGCAAGATCAGAACAGCAGCGGCTAGACAATTCGCAAAGTGCACGATAGGTCTAATTCTCATCTTCGCTGACCCCCCGGATCAATAGCGGCGTTCGAATGTGCCCGCTGGGTTCATTAGCCCGGAAGATTCTTGCACCAATGCCTCCGCGGCGTCAACGAGGTACAGGGACCCCCTCTCGAATTCTTGCTGAGAAGTTGGGATCGACATTGGCCAGCGCCGCCTTGTCATGGATCTTGGAGAGGTCGCGAAGTTTCTCAAAGGACATGCTCGTATCGGTGGCGCCAAGATCATAGGCGTAGTTGGGCAGATACCCGGAGAAGAGGACGCGCGCGTCCATCGGCACGCCGGGATGGATAACCCGAACCATGTCGAACACCAGATTGGTGCAGTTGGAGGTCAGCGTATTGTAGAAACGCGGCGCTCGTGCGAGGTCATTGACTTCCTCCACATACTCGCGGAGCAGCACCTGCGCGTTCGCGGGGGTCATCCGCAAACGATAGATCCGGACGTCCTCGCCTCGGACGTTGCTGCGCACCCGCACGACATCACGCTCGTCGGCCGCGACGACCGCCAGTTCATATTGTTTGAAGAACCCGGCAACCGAGGAATAGCCCTCGTGACTCTCCTTGCGGGTTTCTATCGAAAATGCCAGCCGGGCGCCATCGTCAAAACCGAAGCTGACGATCGTGTGGGCGATAGCCTCGCCGGCCCAATAGGACATGATCAAATCGACGTCGGTCACATGCGACAGGCTGTAGGTCCGCTGCTCCCACAGCTGATCGAAATCGGTGTCGCTGCGCCAGGTGAAGTTGCGGACGTTGCTGACGACAAGGCGATCGCCGTCGATCGTCGCAGTGACGGTGCGGGCGACATCGGGCCCCCAGTTCCGGTCGTTCGTTGGCGTTATCGTCGCCCACCAACCGAGAAAGAGCGCGAAAGAAGCGGTATAGACTGTGAGCGCGAGCCATCGCCGCGTTGTGGCGAGGCACGCCACGGCGACAACAGCGAAGACCAAGATCGCACCGGCCAAAAGGCCGCGCACTGGTTCGCCGGCGGCCCATCGGTACCAGATGGCGATCGAACACCAAATGCCGATCACTAGGATCGCGATCGCCAGCAGAGCAAAGCCGATCCAACGGGCGATCCGGCCCAGGATCGGCTTCACCTTTTAAGCTCGTCAACGTGGTTGGCCGCGCTCGTGGCCACCGGCGTGCAGCCCTGAGGACAGGCCTCGGCCAAATGGAGCAGCAGGATGCGGCGCACTTCGGCCACGGTGTGCGGATCTCCCTGCACCGAATGGCCCGAGCGCACGACCAGCTCGGATTTTGCCTCGGGAATGTGGGCGCTCTGATATGTCACAACGCCATCGTCGCCGGTCTCGATCGGACCATCGCCTTCCACCGCGATGATCGAATGCGCGGCGACCTTTGGCGAGACGGGGATCGAGGCCAACGCTTGCAAAGCCGGGTTGTCGGGTGTCATCGACCAAACGCTGCCAAATCCGGCCGAGTTGGGGAGCGCGCGGACGGCGTCCGGGTTGCCGCCGACGGCTTCTCCCAAGGACGTCACCATATCCGCCGGCAGAGTGACGAGGCGCCCCAAGAGCTGACCGATCATAGCCCCGGCGACAAAGCTGCCGTGCTGCGGCGTGGCAATAAAGATCACGCGCCGCACCTCCGGCACCGGCGTGACAAACGCTGCCCGGCGCAGCAAATCGCGGGTCTCCGCTGATACGTTCAGCTCATCGAGCGGTATGCTGCTCAATGCGTCCCACAGGCGGGATCCGGCGTCGATCACCAGCATCTTTGCCAACAGGCCGCCCTGGCTGTGACCGATCAACACGATTTGCCTCAATGCCGCGTCCTTCCCTTGCGGGTCGAGTTCGTGGACGGCGTCTTCGATCGCTGTCCGCAATCGCAAAGCCGAGAAGGGGGTGGGGTTACCCGTGCTGTAGGAGAACCACCAGAACTGGAAATGGTCCCGGATCACGGGGTCGCTCTGCAGATCATTGACCAGATCGGCCCAACGGCCTGAGCTGGACCCCGTGCCGTGGATGAACACGACCGGAATCTGACCTGGGCGATAGGGCTCGAGGCCATCGATCGGGAAACGGTTCTTGTCGAAGTAGTCACCCTTCAGAAAGCCGGCGAATTCGCTACGCCAGATCTTCGGATCGCTGAGGCCGTAGGCGAATGCCGCGCTGGTGTCGACCTCCAACGGCACCGACTGGCCACGGATCGTGACAGTGCTCGGTTCGAAAGCCGGATAGACGTCGATCTTGCCGCGCAGATGCCCCTGGGCAAGATTTCGCCGAGAGGCATCGATGCGAAGCAGCGCCGTGACCGGCACCTTCACCTCCTGCGCGACCTGAAACCCTGTCTCCTTGACCGGCTCCGTGGCATCCGCCGCGAGCGGCGCGCCGATCCCGCGCTGGCGATAGCGGTTCTGCAGCCCTTTGATGTGCAGCTCATCGGCTGGGGTGAAATCCACCAGCATGAGGTTGCCCCAACGGGCGGTCGCCGAATCGAACGTGACGTCGATAGTGCCGAAAGGAAGTTGGTACCTGCCCGACCGCAACAGCACCCGCGAGCGGTCGGCCGATGCAAAACCGGAGGTCAGGCTGCGGTTGTAGAGATCGCTCTCCGTTCGGAAGCGCGGATCGAACGCGCTCGGCTGTTGCGCCGGATCGTCCGGGAACAGGAATGCGAAGGCATAGACCGCGGCGGCCAGATAATAGGCCTGGTTACCAGTGTCCTCGGCATGGCGGAACGACAGCTCGGAGAGGGCGAACATGGCATCCGGGTCGGCTTCGCCCGTGGTGACGGTGCGGTGCAGGCTGGCGATTGCTCCCTCCGGGTCACTCTCGAACCGCTCCGTCAGGTCTTGGCGACGCAGGACGATCTGGGTGGGCTCGCTGATCTCGCCCGTAGAGATCGCGTTGCTCGTTAGCTCACGCTGCACGGCGCGCGGGTCAGCGCGGTCGACCTGGACTGGGGTCGCGCAGGCGGCGAGCAACAGCAACAACCCCACTGAGGCGCTCGGCGCCGCACCCCACCCTGTGGGCGGGGACGACTCACCCGGTCTCCTTCTCCAGCGGCACGCCAGATGAGCCTCCATTACCCGACCAGTCCCCCTTTGGGCATCAGCAGAACGCGAGGCAGGCGAGGCACACATGCTTATTCTCTGCAGATGGGCAGCGTGGCCAAGACAATAGTCGACAATGTAAAGAGCGCCACCGCTACGAGAAACACGCTGGTGCGCAGTCGCCGCGACTCGAAGGTACTGACGATGCCGCCAAAAAAGAGCACCGCCGCGAACCGCACCGTGAGGAGGACATACTCATCGGATGACCGGCTCGCTTGCTGGGCAGCGGCCAGCATCCGGGCCTGCTCCTCATCGGCACGCTTGGCTGCCTCCCGTTCGGGCGAAGCGTATTCCGCCATCGCAAGCGGGCGCACCGGCGCATTCGGGTTGTTGAACGGATCTGTCTGCAGCCATGCATCCACTGCTCGGCGCGCCTCTGGGCGAAAGCGCGCGAGCGCGAAGTCAGCCAGTTTCTTGTCACCCCGGAAAGTCGCCTCGACGAAGGTAGTGAAAAACACCAGGTCGATAGTCTGGAGTTGGGTCGCCTGGAGGGTTAATTGCGTGGATTTCCGAGCGGCCTCATCTGCCGCGACGAGAGAAACGTCTGCACTCCGGTCCAAAGGTTGGACTGGTAGCCGCACCACGCCGACGCCGTCGCCGCCAGCCCCAGCAGCATCGCCGAGGCAATTTCCAACCGGCGGCTCCGGGCGTTGTTTTCGACGGTACTCAGTAGGCGCTGCAAAAGCGAAGCCGTTACCTGCGGCTCCTTTCCTTCCGATGGATCGTCCCTGGCGCTCATTTGATGAACCGAATGCGCCTTGATCACGCGACTATGTCCGCGGCATCGGCCGAGATGCAGGAAGTGAAGATCTTCTCCATCAGCCTCGCGTCGATGCTGCCGGCCGCGCCGATGGCCACGATCTGGGTGCGCGGTACGCGCCCGTCCCATTCTTCCTGCATCGAAATGTCTACCCGCCTACCGACGACCTGAAGCACGGCCCGCCGGTTTGGCACGTCCGAAGCGTAGACGATCCCTTTGGCCCGATAGATGTTTCCTGGCAGTTTGCGAGCCGCCTCTTGCAATGCTGCTAGTGACAGCGGCCGGTTGGTCTCGTAACTCCACGTACTGAAGGTCGTCGAGTGGTCGTGGCTGTGGTGCTCGTCCCGGCAGTTTGCGTCGGTGCAGCCGGCGTGTTCCAACTCTTGTCGATCAAGACCCGTCCGAGTGGGATCGAAACGCCCGACCGACAGCAGAATCTCCAGCGGCACGTCGCAGTAGCTGGTCTCGACGATGCGCAGACGGCTGAAGTGGTCGTCAATCCACGCGCGAACCTTCTTCACCTGCGCCGCGCCGGCCAGATCGACCTTGTTGAGGATCATCATGTCGGCGAAGGCTATTTGCCGCAGCTTGAGCTGCTCTACGGCCGGGTATTCGGGGTGGGCGAAGACTTGATCTGCGTCCACCACGCAGGTGATGCTGTCGAGCCGAATGCGTTCCCGCAATTCGGGGTCGACGAAGGTCATCGCAATCCCCGACGGATCAGCGACGCCACTGGCTTCGAGCAAAATGTACGCGGGTGCTTCGGGCCGATTGATCGTCTGCACGACGGTCTCGAGCAGATCGTCGCGGATCGTGCAGCATACGCAGCCATTGGCCAGACTGATGACGTCGTCCTTGACCCCGATCACCAGCTCGGCGTCGATGTTGATCGCGCCGAAGTCGTTGACCAGCACCGCCACACGAAGGCCGTGATCGCCGTTCAGGATACGGTTGAGCAAGGTCGTCTTTCCCGCGCCGAGAAACCCGGTCAGGACGGTGATCGGGACAACCTTGTCGTCGGAAAGACCCACGTCGCGCCTCCCTCTGTAGAGCTCCAGGTAATGGCCCGCTATCGCCGCGGTCGCGGGCCATTCTGGTTTGGCCTATCGTCGATGTCGCGTTCCGCGACGCGGGCTGACTTGCTTGATCAGGTAGCCGACCGCGTATTGGGGTGAGCGACATCCAACTCAGGCAGCGCGCAAGTCGCCGTCACATACGGCCGAACGCTCAGCA
>DATEQL010000292.1:0-2413 GCA_035272665.1 Allostellaceae bacterium | reverse complement strand
CGCGGGCGCGCTGATATGGCATCTGGCGCAATTGCCTTTGGCGGGATCCTCGAACAGCGACAGCCCGCGCCGCTCCTGGTCGCTCAGCTCGGCTTTGTGGGCCAAATAGGCATCGTACTTGCTGCTGTAGGAATAGAATTCGGTGGGTTTCTGCTGGAACACCTCGAGCGCCTCGACGGCCGCAGCGAAGGCCTTGTCGGGCTCGTCGAATACCGTGTCGCCGAAGATAGGGCGGAATTCGCCGGCATAGGCGGTACGGCGCAACCTGGCCACGAAGTCCGCCGGAGTTTTATTGGCAATCTCAAAGGGCGACAGCAGCGGGATGCGCGCCTGATCGCGCCCCCGGTCGACCCTGCCGTCCCAGGTGAGCCCGCCGGTCGGCCCGTTGTCGACGCTGTCGTCGGCCGCATCATCGGAATCGAAGAAATGCTCGGTAAATTGCGGTGTCGCCTGCAGGTATCTGAGCGACGGTACGGCGCGCAGCCCGAGCTGTCGCAGGTCCTTCCCGCCCGGTTGCACCGGCAGCCCATTCGGCGGGCCGAAAGACTCGGCTGGGTTGTGGCAGGTGGCGCACGACATCTTGCCCGAGGCCGACAGCGAAGGATCGAAGAACATCTTGCGGCCGAGTGCGGTCAACGCCTCGACCCGGCGAAAGACCTGATCGCGCGGCATCCCTGCGGGCTCTTGTGTGCCCCCGGCACCGGCTGCCAGTACACCGCAAATTACCAGCGCGGCTGTCCGCGGCAGACGTGGAGCGTCACAAAACCGAAACATGGAGCGGATTAAATTCGTAATTGCATTTCGTCCTGGGAAGGCGACACGCTCGTCGTGCTCGGACAGGGGGAATTCGTCACATGAAAGAACGTGCTTTGCTGCTGGCGATGCTGACAGCGGCCGCGGTTGTCGGTTGGGGCTGCGAGGTCGATGGTGCCGGCATCGAGGATATCGCCACCGTCGTGGTGATCTATGCCGAGAATCGTTCCTTCGACAACCTCTACGGCTCGTTCCCGGGCGCCAACGGCCTCTCGCAGGTAACGCCGGCGGGCAACACGCAGCTCGACCGCGACGGCTCCGTGCTCAAGGAGCTGCCGCCGGTGTGGGACGGGCTGACCGCCAAGGGGGTCGTGCCCGCTGTGACCCAGGCGCAGACCGAGCACCTGCCGAACGCGCCCTTTGCGATCGACGACCCGAAGGGCTTAAATACGCCGCTCAGCGTCACCACGCACGATTTGTGGCACCGCTTTTACCAGAACCAGATGCAGATCGATGGCGGCAAGAACGACCTTTTCGTCGCCTACGCCGATTCGGGCGCGCTCGTCATGGGCCATTATGACGGCAGCAAACTGCCGCTGTGGGAAGTGGCGAAGCAATACACGTTAGCGGACAATTTCTTCATGGGGTCGTTCGGCGGCTCCTTTCTCAACCACTTTTGGCTGATCTGCTCCTGCACACCCACTTATCCGAATGCCGACCACAGCTCAGCCAAGGACTCGATCTCGGCCGTCGGGGCCGACGGCACCGCGCTGACCATTGCGGCAAACTCGCCGAAATCGGCGATCGACGGCATCCCCAAATTCGTCAAGGACGCCAACCTGACCCCCGATTTCTATGCGGTCAACACGATGCAGCCGCCCTATCAGCCGAGCGCCAACAAGCCCGCACCGGAGGGCAACCCCGCTCTTGCGGACCCGGCGGCCCCAACCACCCTGCCGCCGCAGACCGAGCAGACGATTGGCGATCTCTTGTCAGCAAAGGGCGTCAGCTGGGCATGGTACGCCGGCGCCTGGCAGGCGACGCTGGACGGCAAGAACGCAGTACCGGTGCCCAACTTCCAGTACCACCATCAGGCATTCAATTATTTCGCCGATATGGCTCCCGGTACCGCGGCCAGGGCCGAGCACCTGAAGGATGGCGGGCCGGGCGGCAGCGAGTTCATCAAGGTGATCGACAGCGGAGCGCTGCCGCAAGTCACGTTCTACAAGCCGCAAGGCAATCTTAACGAGCATCCCGGGTATACCGATATACTATCCGGCGACCAGCACATCGCCGATGTCATCGCGCATCTGCAGAAGGGGCCCCAGTGGCCGCACATGCTGGTGGTCGTCACTTATGACGAGAACGGCGGGTTCTGGGACCATATCGCACCGCCGAAAGGCGACCGCTGGGGGCCCGGTTCGCGGATCCCGGCGCTGATCGTCTCGCCCTCGGCAAAAAGAGGGTTTGTCGACCACACCTTCTACGACACGACGTCGATCCTGCGCTTCGTCACCAGGCGCTTTGCCCTGCCGAGGCTGGCCGGTTTACAGGCGCGCGACACGGCGCTCGCGGCCCACGGCAGCCCGCCCCTCGGCGATCTGACGGGTGCCCTCGACTTGCCGTCGCGGTGACGCTCGTCGTCAGTTTGTCACAGCAG
>DATEQL010000291.1:0-6032 GCA_035272665.1 Allostellaceae bacterium | reverse complement strand
CGACGCTGTTCAGCAGCCAACCCCCGCGCGCCAGCGCCGGCGCGTCGGTTGTCGATGCCCTCATCCAAGAACGCCGGGAAGGGCGGTGAAATTCTGGGATGCCTCGGCGATCGTACCGCTTCTGGTTGCCGAGCCCACAACCGGCCCCCTGCAAGTGCTCGCAGGGCACGATCCCGACATGCTGGTGTGGTGGGGGTCGGAGGTGGAATGCGTTTCTGCACTCGCCCGGCTCGAGCGTGATGCCACACTCGATGCCAAGGCGGTCTCAATTGCCTTCGAACGGCTCAAACAGCTCGCCGACGGCTGGCACGAAGTCGAACCCAGCGACATCCTCCGAGAGAGCGCAGTGCGATTTCTGCGCGTTCATCCGCTGCGGGCAGCAGACGCGCTACAGCTTGCGGCTGCTTTCATGTCTGCGGAGCGCCGTCCGGCCTCGCTCCAAGTCGTCACGCTCGACGAGCGTCTCGCCGACGCGGCGCGGAAGGAAGGTTTCGCGTTGGTCGAAGTTGCTGCGGTTGAGCGCGCTGCACCAGGGTGACCTGACATACGGCGTTCAAAGGGGCGGAGCTTTCGTTTCGCTCGGGGCGGAATCACACTCCCAGCCCGTAGTTTAACCTAACCTAATGCGCCTCGTCCAGTTCCTACCGCGGCCGGTCTCGACGACGAGCGGTACCGAGAGCTCGCCGCGCGGCGCGCTGGCGCCCTCCACAATCGCTTTGACGAGCCGCGTAGTATCGTCGGCCTCGGCTTCGGGGACCTCGAACAGCAGCTCGTCGTGGACCTGCAGCAGCATACGGGCCTTTAGGCCCGCGCGGGCGAGTGCCGCCGGGATGCGGCCCATCGCGCGCTTGATGATGTCCGCCGCCGAGCCCTGCAGGGGCGCGTTGATCGCCCGCCGCTCGGCCCCGGCCCGGCGCGCCGGGTTGGCCTCGCGGATCCTGGGGATGAAGCATTTCCGCCCGAAGATCGTCTCGACATCGCCGGTGCGCCGGCAATCGGTCTTGATCCGCTCCATATAGGCGAGAATCGCCGGGAAGCGCTCCAAGCAGGCGCGGATATAGGTCCCCGCCTCGGCCTGCGGCACGCCGATCTGCTGGCCGAGACCAAAGGCACTGATGCCGTAGATGATGCCGAAATTGATCTCCTTTGCCCACCGTCGGGTGTTGGCGTCCATTTGGGCGAGCGGCTCGCCGAACACCTGGCTCGCGGTCAGCGCATGAATATCCGCACCATCGCGAAGGCCTGTTTCAGTCGGCCGACGAGAACTGTCTCGTCACCGCGACGGCGAGCGTGTAGGACGCATGCACCCGCTCGCCGTCGAGCCGGGTAACTATTTTTGCCGCGCGATAATCTTGTCTTTGATCTGGCTATAGACGTTCGCAGGAATGATCTTACGCTGGGTGAGATCGTCCTTGCCGTTATATGGTCTATTGGCGATGATCGCCTTTGCCCGCGCGGGACCCACGCCGGGAAGCTTATCGAGTTCCTCGGCGCTTGCCGAGTTTATATCGACCAATTGACCCGCCTGCTGGGATTTGCCGGTCGGCTTGCCTGTCGCGCTCGGCGCGGTGGCCGCAGGGGAGCTCGGTGATTTGGACGGCGAAGTGGTCTGTGCGGCGGCGGGCAGCGCAAGAAATACGCTCAACCCGATCGTGGCAAAATAACGGTTCAGTCTCATCGTAATCCCTCCGTTGCCGGCGTTTAGCCGTGAGGATATGGCTCCGAGCGGGTTGCCGCGATTATGTGCGGTTGGTCGATTCGGCCGCTGATGCTATTCGACATCCTCGAGCGGGGTGACCGGGCACAGAAGGTGGATCCGGGTCGGCGGCCCAGAGATGGCGAGGTTTGGTCGGAATTTTTCAGAAGTAGCCTCTCTGTAGAACGGACTCAGCCGCCACCTCGCGCCCTGAGGGCTGCCAGGCGGTCGCTCAGGCTCTGCGGCGCCGGAGACTTGCCGGATGCGGCGGCAAGGGCAGCCGCGATGTTCGGATCGTCCTGTTCCGGCTGAGTCGGGCGCAGCAGCCTCGCCTTGGCTGTTGCCGCATCGGCTGAGGCGAGATCTCTATTGGCGGCTTCCTGCATCGCCTTCAGCGCAACCGTCATGCTGCTGGTGGCGCTCGTCAGCCCCGCCGCACGGCGCGCAGCCTCGGCTTGCTGTTCGGCCGCCTGGCGCTGCTGCCCGGCGCGCGCCATGTCCCGGCGTGCGCGTTCCAGCTCGGACCGACCCTGTCTCAGCTTGCCGCCTGCTTCCGCGTAGGTCTTTTCCAGCATTTCCAAGAAATCCTTGGCGTCGACGGCATCCTTCTTTTCTTGCTCGATCTCCGGCGTCATCTGCTCCAGCATTGTGACCAGAGTTGCCAGACTCCGCTCGAGCCCCGCCTTCCGTGTGGCATCGGTCTCTGCCGCAATCTGTTTTTCCAGCTGCTCCGCCGCGACCATGCGCTGGTGCGACAGCGCTTGGATCGCTTCGGCCTCCTTCAGCTCCTTGTCATAGCTCTGTCGCGCAGTTGCGACCTGCCGGCCGAGGTCATCGAGATGCTGCTCCATCGTGCGCAGCTCCGCCTCGCTGGCTGATTGCGGATCCCACCGCACGAGAGCCTCGACACCGGCCTGCACCGCCTTGTCCGCCTTCACACCGACCAGATTGCTGATGAACGTGAGCATGAGCCTTCTCCTGGTTTGTTGCGATCAAGCCGGCACCATGGCCGCAGCATTCAGCAGACCGATGGAAAGTTGGGCCGCGACCAGCGGGATCGCCCCCGCAACCTGACCAGCTTCGATCATCGCGCGCATCCCGCGAAGCAAATGCGATACGATGGCGACCGTCAACAGCTGAAGTAGGACCGCCACCACTCCCCACACCAAGATGTCGAGCAGCGCCCCGGTTGTCGCCAACAGAGCGGCCAGGGGGATCGCCAATGCTACGAGGGCGCCCCCGAGCACCGTCGCCGCAGCGGGGTTACCGTTGCGCAACAGCTGACGCTCGTGAAACGGGGTGACCGCCATGTAGAGGAAGATGCCGGCTACCAGCAGGGCCAGCACCAAGACGAATTGTAGTAGAAGCATCGGCAAGCCACTGCCGAGCGCGTCGAGGATCGCGGACGCGGAACCATCGGATGCGGTGTTCATGCGTGACTCTGTTCAGGCGGCCAGGGAGACGCTCGGCAGCGTCAGGGCGGCCGGGTTGATGTCGATGCCGGCGTCGATCTCGACCCAAGCCTGGCCTGTCGCCTCGACGGCGCTGGCGAGGATGTATTCCGTCTCGGGGGCGGGCGGCGTGCCACCGGTAGGGCCGCCATAGAGCATCATCTGCAATTGGCGTTGTTCGACGTGGTCGACGAACTGCAGCGTCTCCTCCATTTTTCGCGGCGGGACGCGACTGTCGCTCGGCGCCCACACTCGCCCGTACATCTTGCTGTCCTTGGTCTGAAAAGATGGCCACCCGATCATGCCTTGGGCGGGATCGAGCCACAGCCCCCACTCTCGGCCGTCCGCGGGAGTAACCTCGTCAAGTCGCGAAAAGTAGCGGCATTCGTCCGGTTGGCCGTCGGCGCCGAGATGCAATTGAAAGAATGCCTTGCCTCCGGGCAGGTAAAGCCGGTGCAGCAGCACGGCGCCATCGCGGAGTAGGCCCACCACCTCGACACTGATCATGCCGCTGCCCTCCAGCGGCTGGACCTTGGTCAATCCGGCGGCGAGCAGGAACGGGGACGGATCGACGGGCAGGGTCATGCCGACGCGGAACCGCGTGGCTGCGCTGCCGGCAAGGCCGGGGGCGGGCGCAGCGGTGCCGGGGTGAGCCATGCGGCGCCTCCACAACCAGAGCAGCAACAAGATGACGATCCCGATGAACAGGACAGGCCAGATAAAGCCCGACCCTTCCGGCTGCGCGGGCGATGGCCTGACAGGAGGTACCGCCGACGGGTTGCGCGGCTGACCCTCCATTTGCGCGAGCTGGGTGTCGAGTTGATCGAGTTTGGCCGCGACCGCCGGGTTGTGACCCGCCTCGCGATCGGCCTCCCGACGCCATTGCACGTAGCCGGGATCGTATTGGTAGTTATGGAAATACGTCGCGGAACTCGGCGACGACAGGGAATTCAACGCTGCCCATAACGCAACGGCGGTCAACGCTCCCGAACCCGGCAGCGTCGGCCTCCTCGCCACCTGCTCCCCTCCCCAGACCGACGGGCGGCGTGGCGCTTCGCTCTCCCAGTCGGGGGCGCCGGCATAAGCGGGCGGTCTGCGGAGATATGTTTCGGCGGGCCGCTGCGCCGCCTGATAGTCGCGAAGCGCCTGTGACGACATGCTGCGGGAAACGGCCCGATCCCCGTACGAGCCGGTGTTATAGCCGGCACCTGAATACGATCGCCGACTGTAGCCGCCGCTGCTGCTGACCGGCACCCGGCGGCTCGGAGCCGGGTAGCCGTATGTCGATCCGCTGCGGGGTCGGCTATATCCGCCGCTGCTGTACTGACCCCAGGCGGGGTCGGGTGCATCCCAGACGAGGAGACAGCACAGGCAACAGAAAAGAATCGTCCGCCAGGACATCGTCAGAGGCAACGCAACGTCATGCCTCTTCGGACGACCGCGCTTGCAAGGCACCCCCGAGTCGGTCAGCGCAGCGATCCTTCGCGCGTGGCAAGCTGCTGGGGTGTCGCTACCGGCGGGTTCTGAGCGGTGCTCTGCGCCAGCCTCTTCAAGCGGGCCTCTGACCGCCTATCGCCTGTTTGATCAGTCCGACGATCACCATCAGGATACCGCCGCCGACCCCGCCCGATGCAATCTGACCGATGATGGAGCCGATATCGAGGCCGCCTGCCCCAGCGGCGGCGGATTCGGCTCCGCCACCAACCAGCGCCCCGATGATCTGCGCCCCCACTCCTCCGCCGACGATCCCGGCGATCGTATTGCCGATAGTGCCCAAATCATACTGCTTCAGCGCCGAGCCGGCGACGTTTCCGCCCACAGCGCCGGCGATCAGTTGGATGATGAGTCCGACGATTCCGCCCCACATTCTGGGTTCCTCCTATTGTTGGCCTCTATCGATGTTGATTCGTTGTCGCAGCGGGACGCTCGACGGCGCCCGCTACGTGATGTGTTAACAGAAACTTCGGGACGGCGCAATCAACCGCCAATTCCAGATTTCGGCTCCGAGGACCGCACTCTTGGAAAGCAGAATTCACCCCCGAGTATTCTGCCTCGACCTATCATCCGTTCTGTATCGTAGTTGCGGCGCCTTAGTCGCCTTAGGTCTCTCCACGACTTGTCGCTAGAGTTAGCTCACCCTTTGTAGTGTTCGGCTTGCCTCGGCGACAACCAAGCTTGCAGCGGCATAGCGGGCGGGCGTGACAAGGTTGCAGACTGCTCCGTTGGCGTACCGTCTCGAAGATATACGTAGGCCTGCAGCGCCTTCAGGTCTGTCTCGCACCGTTCTGTCTCGAAGACTCGCGATCGGCGCTCATGACATGGAACTCCGATGCGGTCGGTCGCGATGCCGCGTCTAATGCGCCTCGTCCCAGTTCTTGCCCTGGCCGGTCTCGACGACGAGTGGTACCGAGAGCTCGCAGCGCGGCGCGCAGGCGCCTTCCATAACCGCTTTGACGACCCGCGCGGTCTCGTCGGCCTCGGCTTCCGGGACCTCGAACAGCAGCTCGTCATGGACCTGCAGCAACATGCGGGCCTTCAGCTGCGCGCCGGCGAGGGCTGCCGGGATGCGGCTCATCGCGCGCTTGATGATGTCGGCCGCCGAGCCCTGCAGGGGCGCGTTGATCGCCTGCCGCTCGGCCCCGGCCCGGCGCATCGGGTTGGCGTCGCGGATCCCGGGGATGAAGCATTTCCGTCCAAAGATCGTCTCGACATAGCCGGTGCGGCGGCAATCGGTCTTGATCTGCTCCATATAGGCGCGGATCGCCGGGAAGCGCTCGAAATAGGCGCGGATATAGGCCCCTGCCTCGGCTTGCGGCACGCCGATCTGCGCCCCGAGGCCGAAGGCGCTGATCCCGTAGATGATGCCGAAATTGATCGCCTTCGCC
>DATEQL010000290.1:0-3913 GCA_035272665.1 Allostellaceae bacterium | reverse complement strand
GCCACGAGCCGCCCGACTCCGATTGGTTCCAGCACATCATCGAGCGCAACCCTGACGCCGCGCAGATCGGGCTCGTAATTCCGCACGCGGATCGCGTGCCAGGCATCGCGATTGACCATCGTCACTTTGGCTTCGCCAGGGCTGACCTGGAACGCATCGAGCGCACGCGCCGCGCCGACCGCGCTCCACAGACCGGCGAACCCCCCGCCGAGAACAAGAATGCGCGCCATGGCCGTGCTCCTCAACGTGGGGCGAACGTCACCACGACACCGGTCGCGGTCTCGTCGGGGTGTGCGAACGAGGTCTTGAAATGCGCGGTCTCGCCGGGCCCCAGCCGCGCTGTGGGTGGATCGATGATCTTGAACTCGGTCTCCTTCTCGGCGGTGTCGCGCAGCGCCACCCGCAACCGCGGCAGGTCGCGGGCCGTGCTGCCGGCGTTGGTGATGTCGCCTTCGATGATCAAGCCCTCGGCGGTGCGTGTCGGTGCGACCTTTCCAAGTTCGAGCCCGGGCCCGGGTGGTGTGGTCGGCAACCCGGCCAGAGCGTAGAGCCGGGCGGTTGCCGGCCAGGCTGCCACGAGCTCGCTGCGGGCGATGACCGCGGCGAAGGCGGCCAGGGCGACCAGCACGAATATCACGCCGAGCACGACCCAACCCAGGGCCAGCCGGCGCCGCGGCCGTCGTTGCGGCGCCGGCGCCGGCAACTGTCCCGGGCGCGGCGGAACTTCGAGCTCCGGTTCGATACGCGGGGCGTCGAGCTGCACCGATGGCCCGCGCTCGCGCCCCGCCGAAGGCGGCGCCTGGTGCCAGGTATGGCCACAGCTCGCACAGCGTACGGTGCGGCCCGCCGGGCGGTTCAGTTCCTGTTCGTCGACAAGATAACGGACCCGGCACGCCGGGCAGGCGAGTATCACCTCAGGCGACCGACCTCACGCAGCGGCAGGCGAGCCGTCGCGGCGGGCGAGCTCCCGCAGATGAAAGTCGGCATCGCCGAACATCGAGTCGATCATCGTGACTCGCTTGAAATAATGGCCGACCTTGTATTCCATTGTCATGCCGATGCCGCCGTGCAGCTGGATCGCCTGCTGCCCGATCAACCGGCCGGAGCGGCCGATCTGCACCTTCGCGGCCGACAGCGCGTTGCGCCGTTCCGCAGCATTCACCTCCGAGGCCATCATCGTCCCGAGCATCGCCATGCTGCGCGCTTGCTCCAGCGCGATCAGCATCTCGACGGCGCGGTGCTGGAGGATCTGGAAGCTGCCGATTTCGCGGCCGAATTGACGGCGCGTCTTCAAGTATTCGACGGTCAGCTCGTGCATCGCCGCCATCGCCCCAACCGCCTCGGCGCATAATGCTGCGATCGCCTCGCCGACCACGCGCTCGACGAGCGGCAGCCCTTCGCCGGGCTCGCCGAGCACACCCTCCGGGCCCACGCGCACCCCCGCGAGAGCGATCTCCGCGGCGCGCAGACCGTCTTGGGTCGGATAGCCGCGCCGCGACACGCCCGCGGCCTTGCCATCGACGATAAAGACGCCGACGCCGTCACGATCGCGCCTCCCGCCGCCGACGCGCGCGGTGACGATCAGCTTGTCGGCGGTGTCGCCATGCAGCACCACCCCCTTTTCGCCGTCGAGCACCCAGGCGGCGCCGTCACGCGCCGCGACGGTCGAAATATCGGCAAGATCATAGCGCGAATGCCTCTCGGTCTGGGCGAAGGCAAGGGTCAGGCTGCCGTCGACGATCTTAGGAACGAGATCGGCGCACTGCTCGGCGGTGCCGCCATGGCGCAGAAACCCGCCGCCGAGCACCACTGTCGCGAGGAACGGTTCGAGCGCCAACGCACCGCCGAAGGCCTCCATCGCGATCATCGTCTCGACCGGGCCCCCGGCCGAGCCGCCATATTGCTCCGCGAACGGCAGCCCGAGCAGCCCGAGCCCGGCGTATTGCGCCCACAACTCGCGGCTCCAGCCCTCCGGGCTCTGCGCGTAGGTCTTGCGCTGCTGGAACGCGTAGCGGTCACCGATCAGGCGGTCGAGGCTCTCCTTGAGAAGCCGCTGCTCCTCGGTCAGGTCAAAATCCATCGATTAGGGTCCCTCTCTGCCCTAACCGTCATGGCCGAACTTGATCAGACTTGATCCGGCCATGACGAATTTGGTTGTCACAGCCCGAGGATGGCCTTGGCGATGATGTTCTTCTGGATCTCGTTGGTGCCGCCGTAGATCGAGACCTTGCGCGTGTTGAAATACGTCGGCGCGATCGGGCCGGCCCATTCGGGGCCGATCGGCGGCTCGTTCCAACGCTCCTCCTCGTCATGTTCGGGCTGGTAGGGCATGGCGTAGGGACCGACGATTTCGAGCAGCAGCTCGCTCGTCGCCTGCTGGATCTCCGAGCCCTTGATCTTGAGGATCGACGAGGCCGGATCGGGCTTGTTGCCAACACGGTTGCGCTCGGCGGCGACGACGCGCAACTGCGTCATCTCGAGCGCCTTCAGCTCGACTTCGACCGCGGCGAGCTTCTCGCGAAAGCGCTCGTCCTCGATCAGCGGCTTGTCACCGGCGATCTCGGCTGCGGCGAGCTCCTTGATCCGGCGGATGCGCTCCTTGGAAAAGCCGACCCGGGCGATCCCGGTGCGCTCGCGGCCCAGCAGGTATTTGGCGTAGTCCCAGCCCTTGTTCTCCTCGCCGACGAGGTTCTCAGCCGGAACGTCGACGTCGTCAAAGAAGACTTCGTTGACCTCGCGCCCGCCATCGATCGTGACGATCGGCCGAACCGTGATGCCCGGTGTCTTCATGTCGATCAGCAGAAAAGAGATCCCCTCCTGCTTCTTGGCCTGCGGATCGGTGCGCACCAGGCAGAAAATCCAGTCGGCATGCTGTGCCAGCGTCGTCCAGGTCTTTTGCCCATTGACGACATAGTGGTCACCGTCGCGCTTGGCCGAGGTGCGCAGCGAGGCCAGGTCCGACCCCGCACCGGGCTCGGAGAAGCCCTGGCACCACCAATCGTCGAGATTGGCGATCCGCGGCAGAAACCGCTTCTTCTGTTCGTCGGACCCGAACGCGATCATCACCGGCCCGACCATCGTGACGCCGAATCCGAGCGGCTGCGGGGCCGGCGTCATCTGTAGCTCTTCCTGGAACATGTGTTGCTGAACCGGGGTCCAGCCGGTGCCGCCCCATTCGGCCGGCCAGTTGGCCACCGCCCAACCCTTCTTGTTGAGGATGCGCTGCCAGGTGACGATGTCGTCCTTGGCGAGCCCCTTGTTCGCGACCAGCTTGTCGCGAATGCTCTCCGGCAGGGACGAGCGGAAGAACGCGCGCAGCTCGTCGCGGAATGCGAGCTCTTCGGCGGTGAAGCGGAGGTCCATGCGTGCACTCCCTGTTCAAACGGCGGCGGCGGAGGCGAAACCGCGCCCCTCGGCGGCGAGGCGGCGAATTCGCACGGCAGGCTGCAAGGTCTCGTCGCCCGACCGCTCGGCATAAAGGGTCAACCGGTCGCGGATGTGAGCAAGCCCCAGCTGATCGGCGTAAAACATCGGTCCGCCACGCCAGACCGGCCAACCATAGCCGTACACCCAGATCACGTCGATGTCGCCGGGACGTGCGGCGATGCCCTCTTCGAGAATGCGCGCACCCTCATTGATCATCGGGAAGATCATGCGCTCGACGATCTCCTCCTGGGCGATCTCCCGGCGGGCGATGCCCGACCGGGCCGAAGCATCGAAAATGGTCCGCTCGACCTCGGGATCGGGCAGCGGGGTACGCGACCCCGGATCATAGCGAAAATATCCCTTCCCGGTCTTCTGGCCGAAATGCCCGGCCTCGCACAGCGCATCCTCGATATCGTTGCGCTCGCCACGCCCCTTACGGATGCGCCAGCCAACATCGAGCCCGGCCATGTCAGCCATTGCGAACGGC
>DATEQL010000289.1:0-5162 GCA_035272665.1 Allostellaceae bacterium | reverse complement strand
GCGACTTCGATCTGGTGGTCCGCAACGGCACGGTGGCGACTGCGGCGGATACCGCTCGTTGCGACATCGGCATCAAGGACGGAGTCATCATCACACTCGGCAAGGACCTAGCTGCGGGGGTGCAGGAGATCGATGCGAGCGAACGCCTCGTGCTGCCGGGGGGTATCGACAGCCATTGCCATATCGAGCAGCGATCCTCGGCCGGGATCGGCTGCGCCGACGATTTCTACAGCGCGACCGTGGCGGCGGCCTTCGGCGGTACGACCACGGTAATCCCGTTTGCCGCCCAGCACCGCGGGCAGTCGCTACGCCAGGCCGTCGAGGAATACCATGCAGCCGCCCAGCCAAAGGCGGTCATCGACTACGCCTTCCATCTGATCATCTCGGACCCGAGCGAGCAGGTCATGGGGCAGGAATTGCCGGCGCTGATCCGCGACGGCTACACCTCGTTCAAGGTGTACATGACCTACGACCTATTGGCGCTCGATGATCGACAGATGCTCGATATTCTCGCCGTGGCGCGGCGCGAGGGTGCGCTGGTCATGGTTCACGCCGAGAACCACGAGATGATCAAATGGCTGACGGACCGCCTCCTGCAGCGCGGTCTCGGGGCGCCGCGCTACCACGCGGTGAGCCACGCCCGGCTCGCCGAGGGCGAGGCGACGAACCGCGCCGTGGCCTTGTCGCAGCTGCTCGATGTGCCGATCCTGCTGGTTCATGTCTCGGCCGGCGAGGCGATCGAGGTCATCCGCAACGCCCAGACCAAGGGCCTCAAGATCTATGGCGAGACCTGCCCGCAATATCTGTTTCTGACGGCCGACGACCTCGCCCGGCCCGGGGTCGAGGGCGCCAAGTTCTGCTGCAGCCCGCCGCCGCGGGACAAGGCGGCGCAGCAGGCGGTGTGGACCGGGCTCAAGAACGGGACCTTCCAGGTCTTCTCCTCCGACCACGCGCCCTATCGCTTCGACGCCTCGGGCAAGCTGCCGCACGGTGACAAGACCACCTTCAAAGACATCGCCAACGGCGTGCCGGGGATCGAGCTGCGGCTGCCGCTGCTGTTTTCCGAGGGGGTAGGGCAGGGCCGGCTCGATCTCAACGCCTTTGTCGCCCTCACCGCAACCAACCATGCCAAACTCTATGGCCTCTATCCGAAGAAGGGCACGATTGCGGTCGGCAGCGATGCCGATCTCGCGATCTGGGACCCGCAGCGGGAAACCACCGTCACCGCCGGGATTTTGCACGACAATGTCGGCTACACCCCGTATGAGGGCCGCCGGCTGCGCGGCTGGCCGGTGACGGTGTTGAGCCGCGGCCGGATCCTGGTGGACGACGGAAAGCTCGTTGCCGCGCGCGGCAGCGGCGCCTTTCTGCCGTGTGCTCTCTCCGAGGCGGCAACGCCCGCCGGCAACCCCGTGCCCGAGCTCGGCTTTGTCGCCGAAACCGGCGCCGCTCTCGTCTGAGGAGGAACGACATGTCGCGCAAATTGGGGGCAGCGGTCGCCCAGCTCGGTCCGATCCATCTTGCCGATACGCGCGGCACGGTTGTCAGGCGTCTGATGGAGCTGATGCGCGAGGCGCACGCCGGCGGCGCCAAATTTGTCGTCTTCCCCGAACTCGCGTTGACAACGTTCTTTCCGCGTTACTGGATGACCGACCAGGGCGAGATCGACCGCTTTTTCGAGCGGGAAATGCCGGGCCCGGAGACCCGCCCGATATTCGAACTCGCCCGCGAACTCGACGTCGGGTTCTATCTCGGTTATGCCGAGCTAACCCAGGAAAAGGGCGAGCTCCACCGCTACAACACAGCGATCCTGGTCGAGCGCGACGGCCGGATCATCGGGCGCTACCGCAAGATCCACTTGCCCGGTCATTCCGAGCATTTGCCCGAGGCGCCTTTCCAGCATCTCGAAAAGCGCTACTTCGAGGTCGGCAACGAGGGTTTCAGGGTGTGGCGGGCGTTCGACGCCGTCGTCGGCATGTGCATCTGCAATGACCGGCGCTGGCCGGAGACGTTCCGCGTCATGGGCCTTCAGGGCGTCGAGATCGTGGCCCTCGGTTACAACACGCCGACCGCGAACATTCACCATCCCGAGCCCGAGCACCTGCGCATGTTCCACCATATGATTTCGATGCAGGCGAACGCCTATCAGAACGCGGCCTGGGTTCTCGCCGCGGCGAAGGCCGGTAAGGAGGACGGGTTCGGCCTGATCGGCGGTTCGGTTATCATCGCGCCGACCGGCGAGATCGCCGCTCGCGCCCTCGGCGAAGGCGACGAGGTCATCAGCGCGACGCTCGACCTCGATCTGGGGGTCTACTTGAGGCGAACGATCTTCAATTTCGAAAGGCACCGCCGCATCGAGCATTACCGGCTGATCACCGAGCGCACCGGAGCGAAGACGGAGGTGTAGCAGCCCACAAAGTCGTCGTCCTTGAGACACCCCAATTACAGCGAAAATCGCATTTTTGCGGTAATATGGCCTCGATCGCTCCGCGGAATAGAATGTAATTTCAATCACTTGCCACGAAAATTCGTTACTCGGCGGATCAATGGAATTTTCTACGGGATCAACGAATTAAAGTTGCCGTAACAATCGAAAATCAACCGAATTTGCGTGGGGTTGGAAAGACAACAAAACGCACGAAGGGCCGCCTCCTGCTCGCCCCCGCCGTAAACGCGTGGCGTGGTCTCGGAAAGCCGCTTGATGGCGAAATCTCTCCTGAAAAGGCGGTGTGTCATGCCACAAGGTAGTACGATTTCAGCAGCTTGACCAGCTCTTCGGCCCATGCGCGAGCTTCCGGCATCTTGCTGGCGTCTCCGAAGGCGAGGGCCTTCGCTAAGGCTTGGTTGAGCGCTGATCGCTCAGCGGCGGATAGCTTTCCTGGAGCGCCTCGGGTGCTACGAGCGGCGGCTGATGGGCTGCGCATTGCTACTGGTGTACCTCGCGCAAGATCCTACCGGTTTCGGCGGACGACAAATTTCGACTGTCAACGCTTCGATCGAACTGCCTATTCATAATTAATTTTAGGGCCTCCGCATTGTCGCAGGTCTTTGTGCGCCTGGCGGGCTCGGCCCTGGCCGATCTCGAAGCCGTGACCTTCGTCGAGCGGCATGTTTGCGGCAGGCACCCGGACATTGTCGAAGACAACCTCGGCATGGCCAGCCGGCGGGCGGCGGCAACAGCTCGGCGCCAGCGACGAGAGCGGCGATGCAGACAGCGAGAGCTCTCTTCCCACCGATCCTGCTCGGTGACGGGGCCGGTGCGCGAGATAAAGCCGAGTGCGCGGCGCACCACGTCCTCGACTTCGATGGCGCTCAACGCTTCGCGTTCGTCAAGCATCGCGGCGAGCAGCACCGGAAATGCGGTTTCGTCGAGCTGAATGCCTTGCCAATAAGCCCTGCCGCCGAGCCACTGGTACTGATACCAGTGGCCGTCCTCGAGTTGCGTCGCGATCAGGTACCGCAAGGCATCGCGCGCCTGCTGCTCGGCGCCGATCGCCACCAATGCGCCGGCGGTCTCGACCATGTCGCGCGGCCATACGAGGTGGTATCCGCCGCGTTCGTTGCCGCTATTGCCCCACGGAAGGCTGAGGCTGGCCACCATCGCCCCGGGATAGGTCTTGTCCTGATGGGTGCGCAGCACGATCGTCGAAACGTGAAACTCTTCGGCGAGCGCCGGCGGCACGTCGAGCGGAACCGCGTGGCGTTCGCTACATTCCGCATGCCAAGCCTGCCACGGCGCGATGTGCTGCTGAAGCAGGTTGTCGAAAGGCTGCAGCAGACTCGAGATCGCAAGGGTTGCCGCCGCTTCGGCGCTGCTCCCAAAAGCGAGTGCGAGCACGACTCGACGCGGCAGCTCCGCCATCAAGGCGACGTTTCCCGGCCCAGCATTTTCATACTCCCAGGTCATCGCGCCGTTCCGGGCGAAGTCCTGCCAGCCGTCGCTATCGCCGCCATAACCGGCGCTGGCTCGGCCGATGGCATCGCGCTGCTTTTCGTCAACCGCCGCCAGGGCGGCACCGAACGGCCCTTGCTCGGCCCACAATGTCCGACGACGGCGATACCGGACGATGGCCGCGCGGTTGCCGTACCCCGTGGCGCCGAGGTGGGACGCCAGCAACACATAGACCCTCAGCTTCGGGTCACCGTCGAGACGGCATTCGATCGCCAGCACATCGCGCCGCGCGTCCGGGGCGATGCGCAGGCGCAGCGAAAAGCGCTCGTGCTGGTGCACGACCTCGACGGCCGGGACACCGGGGGCCAGCAGTCGCATCCGATAATTGGCGCCGCGCTTGACCTCGGCCCAGAAACCCTCGCCGTCAGCAATGATGAAGCCGAGATCGCGGATCTGCGGGATGTCGACGCGCGGATAATAGACTTCGTTGAGGATGCCGAAGCCGAGGGTAAACCAAAGCCGCGAGAGCCCCAGCGCACATCCCACCATGTCCTTGGCGCTGCTCGTCCAAGTCGGTGCGGTCCCCGGCCCGCCGGGCGCCTGTTCGATCATCGGCCATCATCCTGGCTCGCCTGGGTCTGAGCATCCGAATATGAGGATATCGCAGACTCGCGCGAGGCCGCCACGCGGTCCCCTCTCTAACTCGGTTCTGATCCGGTCGTCGGCATTTGCCCGAATGAATGCCTCGGGCCGCGCAGGATTGCATTCTAATCGAGCCGGATGATGATCTCCTCGACGTGATTGCATCCTCGATGAACACCGCTTTACTCGGCGCGGTCGGCGGAGATCCGGACGTGAGATTTCTCGATGCGTTCGGCTTGCTGGACGATGTCGTCGCCAACCCGAGCACCTTTGGCCTGTCGAATGTGACCGACGCCTGTGCTCAGTTCATCTCATGTGTCCTGCAAAATGCCTCTTCTGGGATTGAATACAGCCGACTTCGGACGCGGACCCGATCATCAAGGATGCCATCCTAGCATTGGTGGAAGAATTACCTGAACCCTCCGCGTTCATGCTGCTCAGGATCGCACTTATCGCCCTGAACTTCGCGCGCGGCCGCCAACTTGGCGGTTCAGTCGTGTGCCCAGCATGCTCGATAGCTTGGGGGTGGAAGTCCCCTGTCCAACCTGATGGAGGTGAAGGATTAGCGAAGCACAAGGGCGTCATCGCGAGGTGGCGTCTGAAGGCAGTGTGGAGCAAAACCGCGACC
>DATEQL010000288.1:0-3381 GCA_035272665.1 Allostellaceae bacterium | reverse complement strand
GCGAAGACCAGCCCCTGGTACTCGTGGACCGGATAGGCGCCGTGAAAGAGGCGGTCCTTCAGAGTGCTGTCCGCCGGCTCGCCCGGCGTCTCGAGGATCATGCCGTCGACGTCGAAGAGCCAGCCGTGATAGCAGCAGCGGGTCAGCTCCTCGTCCTCGGCCGGCCGCTCGCGGTGATGGTAGGCGCTGAAGGTGGTGCTCAGAAAGGGCGCTCTCGTTGCTATTGCCATCGTGTCTCTCCTTCGCCGACGATTTAGAATCCCTGGACAAGAAACCGGTGGGCGACTGAGGCGTGCATCGCGATGCCGACCGCCATGCAGTCCTCGTTCAGGATCATGCGGTTGGAGTGGCACGGCGCCACGTGGTCGTGCCCGTCATGGCCGTCCGGCATCACTCCCAGCATCATCATGCAGCCGGGAATACGCTGCAGGACGTATGAGAAATCTTCCGCGCCCATAAGCGGTGCCGGCCGGTCCACGTATTTGTCGGCACCGAGAAGCTCGGTCGCGACGGCTCGGGCGAACTCGACAAAGCCATTGTCGTTGACGGTGACCGGATAGCCCGGCCGGATTGCGACATTGGCCTCGCACAGATGCGCTGCGGCGATGTTCACGGCGACCCGATGGATCCCCTGATGCGCCTTTTCTCGCGCCGCCTCGGAGGTGGCTCGCAACGTGCCGACCATCTCGACCGACTCGGGGATCACATTGCTGGCGGTGCCGGCGGTAACCTTGGTGCACGTCACCACCACGGGATCGGCAACGTCGATCCGTCGGGTGACAAGTGCGTGGAGCGCCAGCCCGATCTCGAACGCGACCGGGATCGGGTCGACGGCGTCGTGCGGCATCGAGGCGTGACCGCCGCGCCCCCTCACCGTGATCGTCCAGGTATCGACCGAGGCCAGCATCGGACCCGGCTTGCCGACGATGGCGCCGGCCTTCGCGTTGGGCCAGATATGCAGTGCAAAGGCGGCGTCAGGCTTGGGATCCGCGTCGAGCAGCCCGTCCTGGATCATCAGCCGGGCACCCCCATATCCCTCCTCGCCGGGCTGGAACATGAACTTGACGGTGCCGGCGAGCTCGTCCCTGTGCCGGTGCAGCAGATGCACCGCCTGCACCAGCATCGCGGTGTGGGAGTCGTGGCCGCAGGCATGCATGCGGCCGGGAAATTCGCTCGCGTAATCGAGCCCGGTATCCTCCGGCATCGGCAATGCATCCATGTCGCCGCGCAGCAGGATCGTGCGGCCGGGCTTGGCGCCGTTCAATGTCACGATCAGGCCGGAGGTCGAAGGCCCGCGGGCGATGCCGACATCGAGGCCATGCAGCCCGTCGAGCACCGCTGCAGTGGTCAGCGGCAGGTCGAGGCCGAGCTCGGGCTTCTGATGAATGCGGCGACGCAACGCCACCGCGGCGGGCAACAGCCCGCGCGCCTCGTCGAGAAACCGGTGCAACTCGGACATGCTCGCCCTCCTTCCTGTCGTCGCCGGCCTATCCAGTCGTCATGGCGGACTTGTTCCGAGGGCCTTCAGCCCACGGACTTGATCCGTGGGCATCCACGCCCTCCGGCGCCACTGAACAGGGCGTAGATCACCGGGTCAAGCCCGGTGATGACGACTATTGAGGGGCATAGCGATGGATACGGCGTTGCCGATTACAGCGTCCGTACCATCCGCCAGCTCTTGATGTTCGTCCACTCGCACCCCGGGGCGACGATGACAGGATGATCGAGAGCAAATTCGCTGGCGTCGACGCGCCGCGCGCAATCCTCGGCAATGCTCTTCAGCCGGCTCTCGTCGGACGACCAGCTCGGCCGAAGACCGGTTTGGTCCACCCCATAGAGGAGACTGATGTGCGGCGGTGGCGGCTCGACCGCGCCGGTGATCTGCCGCAGGTCTGCGCGAAAGGTCCGGAGGTCGGGAGTATATTCAACATCGATCACGACGGCCATCATCGGCGCCGTGGTTGAGAACGAGATGCCCTTTTTCCCGACGCGGAGGGGCAGCGCCTGGCTCTGTCGAACATACTCCTTGGCAGCGCCCCAGAAGGCCTCCGAATGCGGGCTGCAAACCGTCAGATGGGGCTGAAACGGCACGGTCCCGTGGGTCTGCGCCAACGATTGGATCAGCGCCCGCAGCGAAGCTTCCTGCTCGTCGCTCAATTGCAGCCAAATCGACGCTGGCATCCACGCCACTCCCCTCTCGATCCCACCACGATAGATCGGGTCGGCGAGTATAGCGAGGTCCCGCGGCTGCCGTTGGACCATCGAAACGCCGCCTGCTATCGTGTCGCGGGGCTTGGATTTCGAGAGCAGGGGATGGCAGAGCGAAGCCGAAGCATCGTGGTCTTCGATCTGGGCGGTGTGCTGATCGATTGGGACCCGCGACATCTCTACCGCAAGCTCTTCCCGGGCGACGAGGCGGCGATGGAGCGTTTTCTTGCGACCGTGTGCACCCATGAGTGGAACCGCGGTCAAGATGCCGGCCGCAGCTTCGCCGAAGGCGCCCGCCTGCTCAAGCGCGAGCATCCCGACAAGGCCGAGCTGATCGACGCCTATGGCGCCCGCTTCGACGAAATGATGGCGGGGCCGATCGCCGGCACGGTCGAGATCCTCGCCGAGCTGAATGAACGAGGCACTCCGCTCTACGGCCTCACCAACTTTTCGGCCGAGACCTATCCGGCTGCGGTCGCGCGCTTCCACTTTCTCGGCTGGTTCCGGGGTATCCTCGTATCCGGCGAGGTCAAGGCCATCAAGCCCGACCCAGGCATTTATCAAATACTGCTTGAACACTTTGCAATCGACCCGCAGCGTGCCGTCTACATAGACGACGTCGCTGCCAATGCCGAGGCCGCCCGGCCATTTGGCATCTACAGCATCCATTTTACCACCCCGGACGCTTTGCGCGAGGAGCTCGTCCGGCTGGCGCTGCTCTGAAATCATGAACTCGACAACGGCGCTCGACGTGCGCGAGGCTCGCGTGTGCTATGGCGCGCATTGCGTGCTCGATCGCGTCTCATTGAGCGCCGCGGGCGGCGAGTTCGTGGCACTTCTCGGCTCCTCGGGCTGCGGCAAGACGACGTTGCTGCGGGCGATCTGCGGCTTTGTCACGCTGGCGAGCGGCGCGATATCGATCGGCGGCCGCGACATCACCCGGCTGCCGCCCGACAAACGCAACATTGCGATGGTATTCCAGTCCTATGCGCTGTGGCCGCACATGACGGTAGCCCAAAACATGGCGTACGGCTTGAAGTTGCATCGCGCGAGCCGGCCCGAGATCGCCGCGCGGGTTGCCGACCTCCTGACCATGCTGCGATTGGAAGGGCTCGGCGAGCGCAAGGTGACCGCACTCTCCGGCGGCCAACGCCAGCGCGTGGCCCTCGGCCG
>DATEQL010000287.1:0-2799 GCA_035272665.1 Allostellaceae bacterium | reverse complement strand
GTAATCGACAACCGCCACGACAACACACGGCGGCTGAACCAGTCGAGCACAACGGCGAGATAAACGAAGCCCCGCGCCATCGGAATGTACGTGATGTCCATCGCCCAGACTTGGTTTGGCCGCGTAATCTCCATCCCCCGCGCTCAGCCCACCGGTGTGATAGGGGGGTTAAACATCAATCGGAATTAGCTATCTTACCCATACTTTGCAGACGTGGCTTGTAGGGTGTGAGGCCTCTGATGGTCTTGAGGCACTAGGCGAAGCCGGATGCCATGAGAAACGCACGAACGTGCTCCTTGAGTTGAGCATGCGTTCCGTAGGAGTAGCACTCTAAACAGCGATGTAGAAAGGACCGAGTTAGCCGCTTTGCGGCTGGTAGCGGGTGACGGCGTGCAGGCCATCGGCGATCAGTTCCTGGATCAGTTGTGTGCCCGAGGCCTTGTCCTCGATCAAGACGACGCTGGGACGGAACCGCTCGTATTGCGCGTGCACGGCGCGCTTCAGCTCGGGGTATTCCATGCGGCTGCGCAATACATCGATGAGATAGAGGTTCTTGCCGTGGATCCCCCAGCTGGTGCAGACGCTGAAATCGCTGAGCTCGGTCGCCTTGCTGGCGGTGTCCCAGCTCTGCACGATACGCTCGAAGGGCAGTCTCTCCTCCGCCGCGTAATGCTTGAACTAGCCCGCCTTGACGAGCCCGCCGCCCAAGGGTGCCGGCATCTGCTGATACTGGCCGGCGAAATTATATTCGCCAATCGTGCGGCGGATCTGCTCGAGCATCGGGAGCGGCTCGCGCGCTGGCTGCAGTGCCTCGCCCCGCCGGCGCTGGAAGCAACGCGGCCCCAATAGGCTGTCGACCACGAACGTCTCGTCGTCCTCCGCGATCGCCGGAAGGCGGACGATCTCCCAATCTTCCTGCGCCAGTACGTGGCCGACCAGATCGTCCTCGTGCAGCCGGTGCATGATCAGCACGATCGCCCCCGTCTGCTTGTCGTTCAACCGGCTGTAGAGCGTGTGGTCGAACCACTCGTTCGCACCCTGCCTATGGGCTTCCGACAAGGCCTCCTCGGGCTTCAGCGGGTCGTCGATGATGATGATGTCGGCACCCCGCCCGGTCAGCACGCCGCCGACCGAGGTGGCGATCCGGCAGCCTTGGGCCGTCGTCTCGAATTCGGGCACCGCCTGGCGCTGCGGCGATAGACGGGTCGGGAAGGCCTGTCGATACCAGTCGCTGGCGACAATGCGCCGGCAGTCGCGCGACAATTTTTCGGCGCGCTCCTGCGCATAGCTGACGCAGAGGATCTGCGCGCTCGGATTGCGGCCCAGACACCACGCCGGGAAGGCGACCGAGGCCAGGTGCGACTTCAGATGGCGCGGCGGCAGGTTGATGATCAGCCGGCGGATCTTACCGTCGAAAACGGCCGCCAATTTCGCGGCGATGATCTCGACATGCCAGCCGAACAAAAACAGAGTCTGCGGGTTCAGCTCGACAAAAGAACGCCGTGCGAAGCTGGCGAAATCGCACCGCAGCAAATCGTCATAACTAGCCCTGGTCAGCGCCTGGTTCATTGAGGTTTGCTCATCCGATTAACACCCAACGCCCCTGCATCTTGCATCGTCATGCCCGGCCTTGTGCAGGACAAGTCCGGGCATGACGGTGTAATTTCGGAGCGATTATTCACTGCCGCGCGCTCAGCCTTAGTGAAAGCGCGGCGGATCCGGGCTCGGTCCTCGATGGCGCGCTCTGGCCAGGCGCGGTTCGTGCGGCAGCCGGCCTCGGCCAGCACCGCGGTGCTGGATCCTGGAGCACGCCGAATTACCATGACGAAGCTGGCCTTTCAGCATTATACCGCCATGAAGAAATGCCAGATCTCGTCAGTCTGGAGCGCGGGTCCGCGAATTCGGGAGGAGCGGCGATGAAGACACGAGCGCGTGGGGCGGGGTTTACGCTGGCGGTCGGCATTACCGCGATGGTTCTGTTTGCTGCCCGGGCAGCGGCCGAGACCGCCGCCCTGCCGTCGATCGCTCTGCCCAACCCCTACGCGGTCGGGGTCAGGTTTGGCGAATTGCCCGAGGGGCGCCAGTGGGGCGGGGTAATCGCCGTCACTCCCGACCGCGACAGCAAGAGCATTTGGGCCTTTGAGCGCTGCGGCGGGAACTGCCTCAACTCCGACCTGCCGCCGGTGCTCGAATTCGACCCCAGCGGCAAGCTGATCAAAAGCTTTGGCGCCGGAATGTTCGTATTTCCGCACGGTATCGCCGTTGACAAGCAGGGCAACGTCTATGTCGCCGATGCAGACGGCAAGAACGGCAAGGGCCACGTCGTGGTCAAGTTCAGCCCCGACGGCAAGGTGCTGATGACGCTCGGCAAGCCAGGCATGCCCGGTGACGCACCCGGCTATTTCTACCGGCCCTCCGCCGTCGCCGTCGCGGCGGACGGCACGATCTTCGTCGCTGACGGGCATGGCGGCGACTCCAATGCACGGATCGTCAAACTCGCCCCCGACGGCTCGGTCATCAAGAGCTGGGGCAGGAAAGGGTCGGCGCCCGGCGAGTTCAACGAGCCGCACGGGATAGCGCTCGACTCCGTAGGTCAGATATTCGTTGCCGATCGGGTCAACAGCCGCATACAGATCTTCGACCCGGATGGCAAATTCTTCGCCGAGTGGAAGCAATTCGGCCGGCCGAGTGCGGTGTTCATCGACCAGAACGACGTGATCTATGTCGCCGACGCGCAGACCGAGGATAAGGAAGGCTGCACCTCAGATCCCGGCTGCCGCCGCGGCATTCGGATCGGCA
>DATEQL010000286.1:0-5608 GCA_035272665.1 Allostellaceae bacterium | reverse complement strand
TTTTTTGGGGTTCAACCTCGTTTGCGGAAAGACGCGCTTGTAAAACGGCGTCTCGAGCAGCGACCGGCAGTCCCGCGAGAATTTGGCGGCAAGCTCGTCGGAGTAGCTGGCACAGATGATGCGGGGGCTGGGAATGCGACCCAACAACCACGCCGGCTGAGCCACCGAGACAATGAAAGACTTGAGGGTGCGGGGCGGCAAGTTGAGGACCAACCGCTTGCGAGCCTCGCCGGACACCATCTGCTGGACCTGATGGCAGATGGTGTCGATGTGCCAGTTAGGGACCAGGCGCTGGCCCGGGTTGAGCGCCTCGAAGGCCCCGTAGGTAAAGGCACCGAAATCGGCGCGGTAGAGGGCATCCGCCAGGTGTCGGTCAATCTTCATGTCGGGGTTTTCTTCTTGCCGAGTGATTTGAGCAGCCGGGGTCCGAAGCGGCGGATGATCAGCAGCTCATCGTCTTCGATCGCACGGCCCTCGTCTTCGGGCGGCTCGGTGATGAGGCGCGCGTAGAGGGTGAGCACAGCGGTTGTGGCACGGACATCGCCTTGCAGGGCTTTGGCCATCAGCGATTTGACCAAGGCGCGTTGCTTGCTGATGCGCCGTGGCCGCCCGCCCTCGCGCACCGTGATCTGCTCGCCCAGTTCGGCGGGGAGGTCGGTTGCCAGATTTGCGCTACCCTTTGGGCGGCCCTTGGGGTTGCCCGATCGCCCGGGCTTGAACCGGGTCGCCTCGGGCGGTTTGCGGTACCCCACGTCCGATGGTCTGGTCATGGCCTAGTTGGCCTCCTTGGGCCGGCCGCGGTGCGGCCGGGGCTCGCGGGAATCGACCGGGTCGATTCCCCGCCTGATGGCGGTTTGGGTGAAGGTGAGGCCGCTTTCGGAATGTCGGGCGGGGATGCGGGTAATTTGCTCCCAGCGGCGGAGCGCGACGTCGACATAGAGCGGGTCCAGCTCGATTGCCCGAGCGATGCGGCCGGTGCGCTCAGCGGCCAGGATCGTCGTGCCGCTGCCGACGAACGGGTCGAGGACGATCCCGTTGCGGCGGCTGCAGTCGCGGAGCAGATCGGCGAGGAGGGCCACCGGCTTGACGGTGGGGTGCAAATCGAGGTCGCCGCGCCGGGCCGGGTGCAAACTGTTGACGCCCGGATAATCCAGCACGTTGGCGCGGTATCGGCCCTGCGCGCCGAGCCCGAAA
Source organism: Allostellaceae bacterium (assembly GCA_035272665.1). GTDB lineage: Bacteria > Pseudomonadota > Alphaproteobacteria > ATCC43930 > CGMCC-115725 > AP-15. Next base: position 4,414 of record DATEQL010000286.1, on the reverse strand, counting down.
TTGTTGATGTGGGGAGCGGCGCCGTTCTTGAAGACGCTGATCAGCTCGTGCTTTGAGCGGTAGAAGCTGCCCTGGCCGGCGTTGGTTTTGTTCCAAACCAACAAGGCCTTCCAGGCGGTGTAGAGTGGCCGAGCGGCAGTCAGCAGCTCGGGCAGATGGCGCCAATCGATGAAGACATAATGGATCGACCCGTCCGCGCTGAAGGTGATGGTCTGGCGGATGAAGGTTTCGAGGAACGCGGTGAAGGCGGCCTCGGACATCTCGCCCGAGGCCATCTTGAATTCCCGATGGCGCACCTTGCCTCGGCCCATCGCGTGCCCGGTGATCGGCACGTTGTATGGTGGGTCGGTAACCACCGTTTGGGCCAGCTCGCCCCCGAGCAACACCTCGTACGAGGTGCCCTGCAAGGCGTCGCCGCAGACCAGCCGGTGCCGGCCCAACTGCCAGCTATCGCCCGGTTGGCTGACGGCCGGGCCTTGCGAGCCCAACCCCGTCAGATCGTCGGCCGGATCGGTTGCCGCCAGTGCCGGCTTGCCGTCGAGCAGCAGGTCGATCTCCCCCGTCGAGAAGCCGGTCAACTCGACATCGAAGTCGAGGTCAATCAGCTCCTTGAAGTGGTCTTGCAACAATTCGAAGTCCCACACCGCTTGTTCCGGCAGGCGGTTGTCGGCGATCACCACTGCCCGCTTCTCGGCCTCGGTGAGGCCGACGATGGTCAGTGTCGGGACCTCGATCAGCCCGAGGCGCTTGGCGGCCTCCAGGCGGGCATGGCCGGCAAGGATGGTGCTGGCTTCGTCGGTCAAGATCGGGTTGGTCCAGATCTTCTCGATGCTCCGCATCAGGCCGGCAATCTGGGCCTCCGGATGGCGCCGCGGGTTTCTCGGGAAAGGCTTCAGGTCGCCGACCGGACGCCAGACGATCTTTTCGGTCAACCCCCGCGGTGGCAGCAAGTTGCGGGCATGTTTTGGTGTCGCGGGGTGGGCCGCGGTGGTCGGTGGTGTTGGTGCGACATCCTGACGGGTGCCGCGATCGGCGAGCGCGGAGTCTGTGCGGTGCTTCATGCCCGCGATTGTGGGCTCGCGGGGTCCAGGGCAATTTACAAAGTTACCGGCGCAATTTACAAAGTTACTTGCTTCCGACGGCCGCGCCGATGTCCGCTCGGCGGATGGTGGGCAACATATTTCCGCATTGCAAAATAAACCGCCCGTCCAAGGCCACCCCTGTCGAGGACGCGGGCCCGCCGCGGTGCGACTCGATGGTCGGCCTCCTGCGCCCAGGCTTCCGACGGCTGCAGGGCCTCGACAGCGGCCAGTACAAACCGGCCAGCTGGCGATCGCGGCGTGCCCTTATAGAGATAAGCCTCCACAGCGCTATTGGTGACAGGCCGCCCGGTCTCGTCGTGGTAGAGATCGCAGAGCTGCCAGACCAGCCACCCCAAGCTGACCCGGCGCTCTGGCCCCGTCTGGCACTCGAGGCGGGCCAGCGTCAGCTCCGTACGGCGTCGCAGACGTTCGATACGGCCGCACGCAACTGCGTACCCGATGACGTCGCTCCCCACGCCCCCGTCGACTTCGAGCCGGGGCAACTCGGCATCGATGGCGACCGCACCCGCCGTGGTCGTGTCGAGGGCCCAAATCAGCTGTACCATCCGCTCCGCTGCACCGCTCAGGTCCATCAGCTCCACGTCGCGCCTCGCTGATGCGGTGTACAGCATGCGCCCCTCGTCGACTGCGGCTTCGGCGATCTGCTGCACCACCTCCTCGTCGTTGCAGTGTGCCCGGTAGTTATCGATGTCACTTTCAATGCGGCGTCGGTCGGAAGCGAGGTGTTTGGACAACCGCGGAACGAGGTGGTCCGGCAACCCGTTCAGCTGCGCCGACAAAACGTCCAATTGATCCAGCAGCGATCGCAGCGCCGCCATCCGTTCGGCTCGGGTCGGGCCGAGCTCATCCTGGTGCAGATAGCGGTGATACTTCCCGCCGAGGTCACGCAACGACAGTACAATTTGCTCGATCGGGCTATGATAGCCAGGCAGAAGGGCTCGAAGATCAATGTCCGACGTCGACAATCGCATTGCCGTACGCGGCGCGACGGCGCTCCAGCCCCAGCGTGGCTCATCTGTACCTTGGCGTCTCCTCCCTCCAGCAGCCGCCGTTGTCGTTATGTTGTGCATAATACTATCTCAGAGAGGATTGGTTGCGCCTCGCGCATCCGTTCGATGACGGGCGCAAACCCCCGGATCGCTCCATAGGAATCTTCGAACTGTTCCAAAAAGAGCGCCCTCTCGCACACCGCCTCTCGCGCCGAGTCCTTTCTCATATCGGGATTGGTGAGCGGCGGTTGGTCGGGGACCGCGGGCGCGGGGACGCAGCCCCGCTAATCCGCGGGAGGGTAATCCGATCGACCGCCTTGGTCGCAGGAACGGTGATCGACCCTCGAGCGGGTGACTCGATCGAACGGACAGCCACCCGAATAACCGACTTGGTCGAATAGACAGCCTCGCGCGGCTGCTGGCGTGACCATCCCTCCCGCTCAGCCCGGTCGAGCAGCCTATCCTGCTCTGCGAGCGCCAGCGCGACGACCGCCTCGTGATACGAGAAACTCAAAACTTCCCGCCGGCGGGAAACTTCGAAGGCCCGGCATCCTGCGGCGGCGTTTGCGCAGGTCTGATACGCCGGTCCCTGCCAGCCAGAATCCTCGGTGATTTCTCGGCGTGCGCCGTAGCGATGCTCGCCGAAGGTCCACCAATCGCCGACCCACCACGCGACGGCGCGCTCGAGGTGGCAGAGATCGCTGCCGATCTCGCACCAGCCGCATGATCGAGATCGGCCGGCAGCCCAAGCCGAACTGCCGACGATGATGCCCTTGCCCAACGCGATGGTAACTTCATTCGGCAAACGTAGGGCATGGCGATGTCGTTTCAAGTACGCGATCGACGTCTTCATAGTACTAGGCGTTACCTATCGCTACTTCACATCCACGAGTATTTGACCGCTGGATCTGGGCCTTCTCCTGCGTCTCCGCCAACCAAACGGTGGGTATCGTCTTCTATTGCCAAAGTGCGGAGACGGGCCAATGGCCCCCTGAACCAGCGGCCCGAACCGCATCATCCGTGCTCGCGGATCGCGCGCCAGACGCGCTCGGCGTGCCCGGCATTGACAGTCGGTGACGCCGAGCGGGGCCAGGGCATCGAGGATGGCGTTCATCACGACATCGCACGGCATGCTGACCGGAGAGGTCTCGGGATCCATTTCGACCACCTCGGCACAGGTCGGGCTGGAGGTGGTGCCGAATAGGGGTCATGCGGCGGTCTTCCGTCGCCGGCTTGTCCTCGCACAGACCTTTCATAGACAACCTCGCGCAGCAGTGGCCTCGGTCCAAGTCAGGTATTTGACCTCCGCGACAAGCTCGGGCCGCACCCAATGCACGCGGCTCAAAACGAGTGGCGCGCTGTGGACTCCGCGGACGACCCGCTCCGCCGGTGCCATTCAGAGCGATTGAGAACGGGAAACTGGCCGAGGGTCAGCCGAAACGGGGCCGTTTTGACCGGTCAGCCAGGCGCGTCGAGTCAGGAGGTTTGGGATGCGACACCAAGAGCGGCGCCGACGCCCTGCCCGCCGGACTCTATTTCATGACTGACGCACAATCGCGCGCCGGGCGAGCCAGCCTGGCGCGCCTTCGCTCGATATTCCCGTCCAGACCATAGCTGGCACACTCCACCAACGGTGGCGCCCGCACCACCGAGAGGGGACGATGCTCGGCTGCACGCCGGATGGCGACTTTGTGCCGTAACCCGCCGTTCGCCGGGCCGGGGCGATCGGCAGGGGTCGACCCTAAGCAGGGCCTTCGACCAGGAACCGCTGGCCCACGAGCATCCGCAACGCGGCAAGGGCGGCTTCGTTGTCGAGGCCTATCAAGCCGCAAATAGCTGGCGAAATCGGCTGGGAGGGTCGCGAGAGGCGGCTGGTCGTATTCATCCCAGTTCGCCGGTTGCCAAGCGCAAGCCCGACACCTACAGCTCTACGGTCACGAAAGGCACTAGGCCAACTTAAAGCGGCTTTGGCTTAAGATGGCAACGGATACAGCCGTGAGGCGGTTGCCATGGCGTCACCCGGTACCTTGGACCGCTCGGCGCCGGTCTCGATTCTGACGGGGACCGAGAGTTCGAATCCATCTCTCTCCAGCGGAGAGTCTGTAGGTCAAGAACCCCGGCTTTCCGCGCGGGTGTGCGCGGCTGGCTTGGCGAGCGGGTCGGCAGAGACGCGCAGGGCGCGTCGATGCCGCGCCAACCGGCGGCAATATCTCTGTCGGGCCATATTCCAGTACCGCAATGCCGCTGACGGGGTCGGCGAGAATGCCACGCTGGTCCCAACGAAGTCGGAGCCTTCTCCGGGCTTGACCGTGCGGTAGATCT
>DATEQL010000285.1:0-4534 GCA_035272665.1 Allostellaceae bacterium | reverse complement strand
TTCTTGTCGAGCGCGGTGCTGCGACCGTCGGGCTGGGTCTGAACGATCGTGTCCTGGCGGATCGTGACGCTGTCGTTATCCGCGGTGGCCCAGGTCCCGATGAATGGGTTCAGCACGGGCGGTGGTTCGGGGGCGGCGCAGCCAAGCGGTGCCGCCCCCAGGATAAGCACCGCGATGACACGTCCAATCCGTCTTCGATAGCTGCCGCCGAGCACCGATCTCACCTTCGTCGACCTGGATACCACAATATACCCGGAAGAATTACGCGCGGCGACAGGGCGGCACACCGGATTCAGCGCCGCGACATCAAAGCGTTCGCGGCCGGCAGCGAAATCGTATGCGGCGAGAACCTGCTCGCAGTCGCAAGGATCTTGTTGAACAGGCCGGTGATGACCACCCGGCGGCCCGCCTTGCAGCCGCGATAGCCGATGCGCGCGACCGCGGCCGCGCTCATCATCAGGCGCAACACACTGTCTTCGGAACCGGCCACCTTGAAAAAGTTTGTGGCGGTGGCGCCAGGGCACAGCACCGTCACCGTGACGCCGGTGCCGCGCAACTCATAGGCGATCGCCTCGCCAAAGCTCAGCACATAAGCCTTGGTCGCGCAATAGACCGCCATCCGCGGGCCCGGCTGAAAGCCGGCGGTCGAGGCCACCAGCATCACCTTGCCATGGCGGCGGGCGACCATGCCCGGCAGCAGCAGGCGGGTCAGCTCGGTCAGTGCTACGATGTTGACCTGGAGCATTTCGCCGATCCGTAGAGGGACAATCTGATCGAACCGGCCGACGGCGCCGAGCCCGGCATTATTGACCAGCACGTCCACCACCAAACCGCGGGTTTCGATCTCGTTGGCGAGTTCGGCGGCACCCCCGGGCTTGCCGAGGTCGGCGGCGATGACGACAGTGCCGGCGCCGTGAGCTTCGAGCTCGGCGGCCAGCCTCTCCATCGGCGCCATGGTCCGAGCCGTAAGTACGAGATCGTGCCCGTCTCGCGCCAATTCACGAGCGAGATCGACACCGATTCCGCTCGATGCGCCGGTCACGAGGGCAAGGGGACGGGTGGAGCTGGTCATGTCGGAGCCTCCCGGGCTGCTGATCCGAACATCCGGCAATTGTCGGGTGACGCGCAAGCGGTGCGTGGTCTTCCCGCCGGGATTAGAGAGCGCTTGATAAACGATCAACGATATGATTTAATATCAATCATGTCGTTGAGTAATCTCGCACCAACAGCCCTACGGGCTCCGAATGCGCCCGAGCCGGCGGCGCTCGATCGGGTTTTCTCGGCGATTTCCGATCCGGTGCGGCGCGCCATCTTGGAGCGGCTCGACGGCGAGGATCTGCTCGTGTCCGAGCTGGCCGAGCCGTTTGCGATTTCGCTGCAGGCTGTCTCCCGGCACATTCAGGTGCTGGTGAAAGCCGGGCTCGTGAGGCAAGAGCGGACCGGTCGCATCAGCCGGTGTCGGCTCGACGCCGGGCCGATCTATCAGGCGGCGGTGTGGATCAACCAGTACAGCAAGTATTGGCAGTCGCAGTTCGAAACCCTGGCCGCCTGGCTCGACCATATCGAGCGCAGCAAGGCAGCGACGGCAAAGCGCGCTGCGCCCTGCAGAAGCGCAAGGCGCCACCCTCTCAGCAAGAAGTGATCCTATGCAATATGCCGAAACAGCAGGGAAATTGGCTCACTATCGTCAACAGATCGGCGAGCTGCGCAGCAAGATGCGCGAGCTTCAGCAATCGGTCGAACCCGAGGAGGTCAGCGACTACGAGTTCTCGACTACCGACGGCAAGGTGCGCCTGTCCGAGCTTTTTGCGGGAAAGGAATACCTCTTTGTCATCCACAACATGGGGGCCGGTTGCCGCAACTGCACGCTCTGGGCAGACGGCTTCAACGGCATCCTTCCGCATATGGAAAACCGCGCCGCCTTTGTCGTCGCATCACCGGACGAGCCGACAGCGCAGCAGAAGTTCAAGGCGGCGCGCGGTTGGCGCTTCCGCATGGTGTCGTACCGCGACACCGGGTTTGCAGATGACATGGGCTATCACAGCGACAACGGCTGGCTGCCCGGCGTGTCGGTGTTCCGCAAACGCGGACAAAGGATCTATCGCGTCTCCGATACCAGTTTCCAGCCCGGGGACGATTTCTGCGCGATTTGGCACTTCTTCGACCTGCTGCCGGAGGGTGCCAATGATTGGCAGCCCCAATACAAGTACCAGTGATCTCGGAGGTTATGATGGAGAACCACGAAGTCGTTTCCCATGAGGAATGGCTGGCCGCACGGCGGCAGCTGCTTGCCGAGGAGAAGGAATTCACCCGACTGCGCGACCGGCTCAGCCAGCGGCGCAAGGATCTGCCTTGGGAGCGGGTCGCCAAAGAGTATGTTTTCGAAGCACCCGGTGGCCGGGAGACCCTGTCGCAGCTGTTTGACGGCAGGCATCAGCTTGCGGTCTATCACTTCATGCTCGGCCCCGGCTGGAACGAAGGATGCAAGAGCTGCTCCTACTGGGCCGACAATTTCAACGGCATTGACGCGCACCTGCGGCAACGCGATGTCAGTTTTCTAGCGATCTCGCGCGCGCCTTTGCCAGAGATCGAGGCTTTCAAGAAGCGCATGGGATGGACCTTCAAATGGGTCTCGTCGTTCGGCAGCGACTTCAACTACGACTACCATGTGTCGTTCCGGCCCGAACAATCAGCGACCGGAGAGAGCGTCTATAATTATGCACCGCGCAAGACGACGATGGAGGAGCTGCCGGGCATCAGCGTGTTCTACAAGGATGACGACGGGACCATCTTCCACACCTATTCGTGCTACGCGCGCGGGCTCGACATGCTGAACGGCGCCTACCATTGGCTCGACCTCGTCCCCAGGGGGCGCGACGAGACCGGCCCGCACAAGATGACGTGGGTGCGCTTGCACCACAAATACGAGCGGTGACGGGCTTCGAGCTTCTGAAATTCTAGACGTATAAATGTGGCGTGGCTGGCTGTACGACTGGCTATCCGTCTTGCTCGGACTTGTTCCGGGCATCCACGGAAACCGGCGAGATCTGTGCCGTCTGCCCGTGGATGCCCACGGAACTAGTTCCGTGGGCTGAAGGCCCACGGGTCGGAGCCCGGCCATGACGATCACGGATCGCATACCTGAACCATTTCGGAAACGCCGTGCTAGCGCTGGGTTTTCGTCAGTCGGTTTGCCGCAATCTCCCCACCCTTCAGAACCAGAGCAATACGCTCGGGGTCCTGCAGCACGGTCACGTCGCTGAGCGGGTCGCCGGCGACGACGATCAGATCGGCGAGCTTGCCCTTTTCGACCGTGCCAAGGTCGCGCTCCAGGCCGAGGCACTCGGCCGCCCAGCCCGTTGCCGCCCGCAAAGCCTGCAGCGGCGTCAACCCGGCTTTGACGAGGCACGCGATCTCCATTGCATTGCTCGGATGACCGTGCCCGCCGGCATCGGTTCCGGCGGCGATCTTGACGCCGGCGGCGAACGCCCGGCGCAGGCTCTCGGCATGATGTTCCTGCAGCTGGTGCGCCCGCTCGCGGACATGTGGCAGGGGCGATTTGCGGTGGTATTCGTAAACCGCGAAGGTCGGCACGAAGAAGATGCCGCGCTCAGCCATCATGCCGAGCAATTCCGGCTCCTCGTCCAGATAGCAGCCATGCTCTATCGAGTCGGCCCCAGCCTCGATCGCAATGCGCAGCCCGCGACCGCCCAGCGCGTGACACATCACCCGGCGATCCAGCGCGTGCGCCTCGTCGGTCAGAGCCTGCATCTCGTCGAGATTGAAGGCGCCGTCGCGCGGCCCATGACCGGGGCGCGAGCTGGCGCCGCCCGTCGTCGCGCATTTGATCACGTCGGCGCCGGCGCGCACGATCCGGCGAACGACCGGGCGGACATCCGCCAGGCTGCTGACGACGCCGTCCGGGAGCAATGGATCATTGGGCACACAGCACGAGAACCCGGACGGGCTGACCCGGTCGCCGATCCCGCCGATCGGCGAGACGATGCATAGCGAGACGACGAGCCGCGGCCCGGCGATCAGACCCTCGTCGATCGCCCGCTTGAAGCCCGTATCGAGGCCGGCCGCGTCGCGCACGGCGGTGTAGCCCGCCGCGAGGGTCTCCCGCAGCACCTTGGCGGTGCGCAAGGTTCGCGTGCTTTGCGGCTCGTCGATCCCCCAGCGCCTAGCCAGATCGTAGCCGTGCATCGCCAGGTGATCATGGCAGTCGATCAGACCCGGCAAGATCGTCATGCCGGAGACGTCGATGATTTCGGCTTCGCTCGGCCAGTCGCTGCCGGCTCGGGTCGTGACCGTATCTATCCTCTGATCGCGAATAACGACCACGGCGCCCGTCACCGGACCGGCGCCGGTGCCGTCGATCAACCTTCCGCCCTTCAGCACCTTCATGTCACCGTTCCTTTCGCTCCTTTCACCGCCCCGGGTAATGGCGTGCAGTTTGACACGACGCGCGCGGCCAAGCCATAGCTCGAGCCGAGCGCCGTACCAAATGCCGATGAATGCTGTCGAAATGCCG
>DATEQL010000284.1:0-7381 GCA_035272665.1 Allostellaceae bacterium | reverse complement strand
CCGACCGCGAGCTGGGGATTTCGGATATTACCGAATGCTCCCCCGAGAGCGTTGCCGGCCGCGACCTTCCGGCACACCCGCTGGGGGCGGAGGACGCAGCGGCCGCAGGCCCCGGCAGATGACCCGAGCCTAATTCCGGCGCGACGCAAGTCGGACCTCCGCTCCCGTGAAGGGTTTCGGATGCGGACCCGTCGTGACCGATCCTCCCCTGCTGAATGTCGGCGTCCGAAAGCCTCCAGGGACGGAACCCGCGGGATAAGGCCGCGCGTCGGCAACCTTCGGAATGATGTAGGCGCCCCCTCAATGTCCGGCCATATGGCGGCCGATCTCGGTCAGATTGGCGGCGGCGACGCGGGCCTCGTGGACGAGCCGGCCGTTGAACATGACGACGAGGCGATCGGCGATTTCGAGAATTTCGTCGAGATCGCTGCTCACCAGCAAGACCGCGGCGCCACGGTTGCGCGCGGCGATGATCTCGGCGTGGATCTGAGCGACCGCCGAGAAATCGAGCCCGAAACACGGGTTGGCGGCAATCATCACCTCGGCGCCGCCATCGAGCTCGCGCGCCAGCACGGTCCGCTGCACATTGCCGCCCGACAGCGCGGCGAGCGGCGTGTCGGGCGAGCGGGTGCGAATGCGGTATTGCGCGATCCGCCGCTCGGCTTCGGCGCGCATCTTCGCCGGCCGCAACCAAGTGCCGCCGATCGCGAAGGGCGGGCGATCGAAACGGCGGAATGCCAGATTTTCGACGACGCTCATCCGGCCGACGCAGGCGTTGCGCAGGGGCTCGTCCGGCAGACAGGAAATCTTGTGGCGGTGCATCTCGGCTCGTGTCGCATGAAAGACTTCACCGCCGATGCGAATATCACCCGAATCCGCCTGCCGCTGGCCGGCTAGCGCCTCGACAAGCTCGTGCTGTCCGTTGCCTGATACGCCGGCAACGCCGACGATCTCGCCGCCATGGACGGATAAGGAGAAATCGCGCACCGCCGGCTGCCCCGCATCGTCATTGACTTCGAGATCGCGGATCTCGAGCCGTTGCCGGCCGAAATCGCCGGCGCGCGGCGGCTGTGCCGCCAGCTGCTCGGCGCCGATCATACTGCGCGCCATCTCGTCCGGCGTCAGATCGGCTGTCATTCCGCCGCCGACCACGCGCCCCTGCCGCAGGATGGTCACGCGATCCGCGAAGGCCATCACCTCGCGGAATTTGTGGGTGATCATTAGTACAGTGATGTCGCCGCGCCCGACCGTCGCGCGCAGCAGCCCGAGCACCTCGTCGGCCTCTAGCGGCGTCAACACCGAAGTCGGCTCGTCGAGGATCAGAAACCGGCGACCGAGGTAGAGCTGCTTCAGGATTTCGCATTTCTGCCGCTCGCCGGCCGACAGCGCCGACACCCTGGCATCGAGCGGCACCTGGAACGGCATCTTCGCGAGAAACCCCGCAAGCGCCTTCTTCTCCTCGCGCCAATCGATCACCATCGGCAGCTCGGCGCGCGACATGACCAGGTTCTCCGCGACTGTCATCGCCGGCACCAAGGTGAAATGCTGGTAGACCATGCCGAGGCCGAGCGCATGGGCGGCGCGCGGGTTGCCGATCGTCTGCTCGCGGTCGCCGACGATGACCGCGCCCTCGTCGGGCCGGTAGTAGCCCATGATGCATTTGACGAGCGTGCTCTTGCCCGCACCATTCTCTCCCAAGAGCGCATGGAAGCTGCCGGGCAGGACCTTGAGCGACACGTCTTCGAGCGCAACAAAACTGCCGAAGCGCTTGGTCATCGACACCGCCTCGATGCCGAAGGCGCCGGCGCGCGTGGTCGCGTCGCCCATCAGTGCCGCTCAATCATCGGCTGCGCTCCGATAGCGCCGCTCGGGCGGCGTGAAGCCGCAAGAGGTGCCGTCGGTGATGCGCACTTCGCTTTCCCAGGGCAGACGGTAGCGGCCGGCGACCAGATCCTGCATGAAGGTATAGGGACAATCGCGCGCTCCGCCCGCCACCGCGACGAAACCGCGATGACCGAGCTGATAGATGTTGTTCTCGACACCCCATTCCCGGCGCGCCTCGCGCACCAGATCGGGCCGCAATTCGGCCGTGACGATCTCATTGGGCACGCCGCCGCCCTCGACCAGGACGGAGCCGTCGAAATTGCAGAACATCCCCTCGCCCATCGAATTGAAGGTGCCGTCGCTGCCGCACATGCACACGCTGGCGGTCACCATCAGATTGCTGAAGGCGTTGGCTTGATTAGTGATCTTCCAGGCGTGGCGAATCGGCGCGGTGTAGCCCGCTGTGCGCAGCATGATCTCGGCGCCCTTGTAGCCCGCCTCGCGCGCCATCTCGGGGAACATGCCGTCGTGGCAGATGATCAGCGCGACCTTGGCGCCCTTCGGGCCGTCGCACACCGGGATGCCGAGATCGCCTGGCTCCCACGGCTCGACCGGGACCCAGGGGTGGAGCTTACGGTAATAGAGCGCGATATCGCCATGGTCGTCGATAATCAAGCCGCTGTTGTAGGGATTGCCCGCGGGGTTCAATTCCATGATCGAGAAGCAGCCCCAGATGCGCTGCTCGCGGCAGGCGCGACGGAACGCGGCTATCTCGGGACCGTCGAGCCGGCACATCAGTGTCGGATCGGTGTTCATCGACAGGCCGTGCAGCGAGTACTCGGGGAACACGACGAGGTCCATCGTCGGCATGCCGCGGCGCGCCTTTGCCACCATGGTGCAGATGCGCTCGGTTTGCGCCGCCAGCTGTGCCGGCCTATCGACCACCGGCAATTGCAGCTGCACCAGACCGACGACGACGCCGTTTTCGCTCTTGTTGAGGCCACCGAGGCCGCTCATGCCGCCCTCCTACTTGGTGATCGACAATTCGGCCGGCGCCCCAACGAGGGTTCTCTTCGGCGAGCAGGTGATAATCATGATGAGGAGCGTCAGGATATAAGGCGCAGCATTGAGCAGATAGTAGCCGCCGTGAACGCCGACCGATTGCAAGGTTGGGCCGAGCGCGCCGGCACCGCCGAACAACAGTGCGGCGTAGAAGCACAATTTCGGGTTCCAGCGCGCGAAGATCACCAAGGCCACGGCGGTGATGCCCTGCCCGGAGGAGATCCGCTCGCTCCACGCGCCCGGATAGTAGAGCGACAGGAACGACCCGCCGATACCGGCGAGAAAGCCGCCGGCACAGGTCGCGAGGATACGCACCGCGATCACCGGATAGCCGAGGGCGCGGGCGGCGTCGGCGCTCTCCCCGACGATGCACAGGACGAGGCCCCAACGCGTCGCGCGGAACGCCCATAGGAGGAGCGGCGCCAGCGCCATGCCGATCAAAAACAATTCGTTGATCTTTAGCGCGTTCTGCACCTCCGGCGAACTGCTCCACCAGGCAAAATTGATCGACGGCAACTGCGGCGCGGCGGGCTGTATGAGGGGCTTACCCAGGTAATCCGCGAGCCCGACACCGAACAGCATCAGCGCGATCCCGACGGCGATATCGTTGACCCGCTGCAGGCTGCAGATCGTGCCGTGCAACAGCCCCATCACAACGCCGACGGCGCCGGCCATCAACACGCCGAGCCAGGGCGAACCGCTCAAATAGGAAACCGCGTACCCGCTCATCGCTCCCATCACCAGGGTGCCTTCGAGGCCGAGGTTGATGCGACCGCTCTTCTCGGTGATGCACTCGCCGAGGCTGACGAAGAGAAACGGCGTGCTGACCCGCACCGCGCTGCCCAGCACCGCCAGCGGCACGATCCACCAGCCGATCGCGCCGCCCGTCATGCGCTTGCCTCCGCGCCCTTGAACCAGGGGATGCGGCCGTAGACTGCTTCGCTCGCCAGGATCGCGACGAAGATGATGCCCTGCAGAACGACGGTCGCCGCGTCGGGCAGGCCGAGGTGACGTTGCAGCAGGCCGCCACTCGCACCGATCCCGCCGAGCAAGACCGCGACGGGAATGAGCGCCAGCGGGTTGTGGCGCGCCAGAAAGGCGACGAGGATTCCGGTGTAGCCATAGCCGGTAACCAAGTCCGCGCTGGCGCGCTCCTGCACCGCCGCTATCTCGATCATGCCGGCGAGACCGGCCGCCGCACCGCCCAGAAAGCAGGTGAGCATGACAAGCTTGCCGATCGGCAAGCCGACCATGCGCGCCGCCCGCAGATTGCCGCCGGTGACCCGCGCCGCGAAACCGATCGTGGTATGGCGGATCAGCACGTAAGCCAGGACGCAGACAACGATGCCGATTACCAGGCCCCAATGGATCTCGGTCCCGGGAATCGTGCCGATCATGTGGTCATAGCCGATCGACGGCGAGGACGGCTTGTTGAGGCTGCGCGGATCGCGAAGCGGCCCCTCGACGAGCTGGTTCAGGATCGCAATCGCGATGTAGTTCAACAGCAGGCTGGAGATGGTCTCGTTGACGCCCCGCCAGTGGCGAAGCGCGCCCGCGAAAGCGACCCATGTCCCACCCGCGGCAATGCCCGCCGCCGCCATCGCGAGGAAGGCAACGAGCGGCGACGCGTCGAGCAGCGCGACGCCCGCCATCGCAGCAAACAGCCCTCCGATCACAAAGGCGCCCTCGCCGCCGATGATCATCAGCCCGACCTGCGCCGGCAGCGCTGTGCACAGCCCAGTGAGAATGAGCGGTGCGGCACGGGTCAGCGTGTTCTGGACCGAGAACCAGGAGCCGACCGAGCCCTGGGCCATGTAGCCGTAAGCCGCCAGCGGATTGACCCCCGCGAAAGCGATGAAGAGCCCGAACAGCAATAGCGACACGACGAGCGCGCCCAATGGCACGAGTACCGCCTCGGCGGCAGTCCTCGCGGCGATGGTATGGAGCCTCCGGACGATTCCCCCGCGCTGCGCCGGTATCGCGGCTGCGGTTTCCTCGACCATTACCGGCGTGCTTCGGATGTCGGTGCTTACGCGGGCAACGACCCCAGCACGCCCTCGACGAGAAAATTCATCGCTTCGAGGTTGGTATCGGTGGCGTTCGACTGAATAAGTTCTTGTCCCGCCTCGACTGCCACCTTCCCGGTATTGTCTTTGAGCGGACCTTTGAAGATGACGTATGCGCCGGCGGTGAGCGCAGCCTTCACCTCATCGGCGCGCTTGCGTGCCTCGTCCGATACCTTGGGGCCGTAGGGTGATTGCCTGATCAGACCTTCCTTGAAGGCGCCGCGGTAGAAATTCGGGATCGCCTCGCCCTTCATCCACATCGTGACCAACTTGGGATAGAGGTCGGTCCAGTTCCATTCGGCGCCGGTGAGATACGCTTCGGGAGCAAGTGCGGCCTGGCTGCAATGATAGCCGCAGATGGAGGCGCCGCGCTTCGCCGCGGTCTGCACCACTACCTTGGGGCTGTCGACATGCATGGTGACCACATCGACGCCCTGGTCGATGAGACTGTTGGTCGCCTCCGCCTCCTTGACCGGCATCGACCAGTCGCCGGTGAAGATGACTTGCGTCGTCGCTTGAGGATTGATCAGCCGCGCCCCCAAAGTGAAGGCGTTGATGTTCTGCAGCACCTGCGGGATGGGCTTGGCCGCGACAAAGCCGAGCTTTCCTGATTTGCTCGTATGGCCCGCGACGATGCCGTTGACGTGTTGCGCCTCGAAGATGTAGCCAAAATAGCTGCCGATGTTCTTGGGATCCTTCGGCGTCCACAATCCACCGGCGTGCTCGAAGCGGACCTTTTCGAATTTCGGCGCCGCGCGCAGGATGTAGGGGTCGAAATAGCCGAACGAGGTTGGAAACAACAGGGTCGCGCCGTCCTGCTGGATCATCGATTCCATCGTCTTGGCGACCGCGACGTCCTCCGGCACGTTCTCTTCTTCAAGAACCTTGACTCCGGACATCTTCTTGACCGCGACGGCGCCCTGGGCGTGCGCCTGGTTGTAACCGAAATCATCGTGCGGCCCGACATAAATGAATCCGACCACCAGATCAGCCGCGGCAGCCCGACGAGAGGGCAGGGCGGCGGCCAGCAGGGTGCCCGCACCGACTGCGGTCACGCCGTTGAGCAGGCGCCGGCGTGAAATTCCCCCAGTTGCCATCGGATTCTCCCTCTCGATGCGGCGCCTTGCTTGTGGGGCCCACCGGCGCGCCACATTGTTCGCCGTTCTAGCCGCAAGCCACGTGCCAGCCGCGCTTTACGGCTCCGCTCGGACAGGTGAAACGTGCGTTTGTCTATTTCTTAGGCAATCGTGATCGATCTTGTTGCACTCGATCGAGAGCCCGCCCCGGAAGCAAATCTGCAAGACAGCTCAATATCTTGGACTAGTACCACCTTGCATAAATTGGCGAATGTCTGGAGCCGCATATCGTCCGGATATCGTCATCCCCGCGAAAGCGGGGGTCCAGGGCCTGCCCCCTGGCTCGAACAGGGGGCAACTTCTGAGCCGTCCCGCCCTGGATGCCCGCTTTCGCGGGCATGACGAAAAGGCTGGGGTTGCATACGCCAAATTAGGCGGGTGGGTTCCTGGTCCGGTACTGAAACACGGTCCCGCTCAGAAATCGGCGAACTTGGCGCTGGTGCAGTTTCCGCAAACCCAGGGGTAGGACCAGTCGGCGACCTTGCCCTTATCCTCTTCGAGATATTTGCTCCACGGCTCGGGCTGCAGCACGGTCTTGCTCTGATAGACGATGCTGAACTGCCCGTTGGCCTGGATCTCGCCGACCATGACCGGTTTGGTGAGGTGGTGGTTCGGCTGCATCACCTCGGTGAAGCCGGACGGTGCCTTGAAGCTCTGGCCGATCATCGCCTGGCGCACGGCATCGACGTCGGCGGTGCCGGCCTGCTCGACGGCATGCGCCCACATGTGAAAGAGAATGTATTCCGATTCCATCGGGTCGTTGGTGACCCGCTTCGGGTCCTTGGTATAGGCATGCCACTTCTCGATAAAGGCCTTGTTCTCCGGCGAGTTGACCGACTGGAAGTAAGCCCACCCGGCGAGGTGCCCGACGAGGTTCTTGGTGTCGATGCCGGCGAGCTCCTCCTCACCCATCGAATAGCCGATGGACGGAATGTCGGACGCCTTGACGCCCTCGTTGGCGAGCTCCTTGTAGAACGGCACGTTGGCGTCGCCGTTGATGGTTGAGATCACCGCGGTCTTCTTGCCCGACGAGGCAAAGGCCCTAATCGCCGAGACCTCGGTCTGCCAGTCGGAAAATCCGAACGGGGTGTAGTTCTCGCGAATATCAGAGTCGCTGACCCCCTTGGAGTGGAGGAAGGCGCGGATGATCTTGTTGCTGGTGCGGGGATAGACGTAGTCGGTGCCCTCGAGCACCCAGCGCTTGACCGCCCCGCCCTCGTCGCTCATCAGGTATTCGATCGACGGGACCGCTTTGTTGCTCGGCACCGAGCCGCCATAGAAGACGTTGTACGA
>DATEQL010000283.1:0-19073 GCA_035272665.1 Allostellaceae bacterium | reverse complement strand
CTACGGCCAGTTTGCCCGCTAGAGGCATCCGCTGAATAGATCGAGACCTAGATAGGCGGGCTTCTTCTGCCCATCAGACCCGTCAGCAGCATCACGACGAAGACAACTAGGAAGATGAAAAACAGTATCTTTGCGATGCCTACCGCAGCGAATGCGATTCCACCAAAACCCAAAAAGCCGGCGATGATTGCGATTACGAGAAACATCAGCGCCCAATAGAGCATACTTCCCTCCGTTTTAAACGGCGCGCCCGGGAGTTGATGTCCCTCTCGGCCCGGCAGCTATCTCCGGAAACAAGCCGAGCTGCGATCCGGTTCCCTGGCCGTTTGGCTTGGAAGGAGTGAGCTGACGATATGGGCCGGCAGCGCCGGCAACCCCGGTATTGTCGGATGGTCCGCCTCTCTATACGGTTCTTTGGCCATGCCCGGGCCTCGCTTCGACGCGGTTTTGTTCGATCTCCTGACCGCTCTGGTCGATTCATGGAGCCTGTGGAATGCAGTTTCCGGAGGCGGAGAGAGCGGGCGCAAATGGCGCGCCGCCTACCTGCGTCGGACATACCGGGCCGGCCGTTACCGGCCCTACGAGACCCTCGTCGCTGAAGCAGCCATGGAGGTCGACCTTCCTCCTGCACTCGCCGAATGCCTCGCCGCCCGATACCACGAACTCGAACCCTGGCCCGAGGTCCGCGAAGTACTCGGTGCCCTGCGACGCGAGGGTCTGAGGCTCGGCGTGGTGACGAACTGCTCGGAAGCGCTCGCGATGACCGCGGTGGCCTGTACGGGTATCGACTTCGATGTCGTCGTGACGGCCGAGCGCGCCGGCTATTACAAGCCCGATTCGCGACCCTACGAGAAGGCTCTCGCCGAGCTGGGCTTGACGGCGGGCCGGTGCTTATTCGTGGCCGGTTCCGCCTACGATCTGTTCGGCGCGAGCAAGATCGGTCTGCCTATCTATTGGCACGACCGCGTCGGCATGAAGCCGCCGGCAAATGCACCCGAGCCGCTCGCCTACCACCGCACGCTGCACCCGCTCCCCGACGTGTTATACGGACGAGCCGCCGAGTAGATTGCCGACCGCTTCCGTTACGAGATCGACTGAATGAAGAGCCTGCCGCGCGCCATCCTGTTCGATATGGACGATACGATCCTTGCTGCCTTCGGCCAGGCGCAGGATCAGTGGCGGCGGGTCATTGCCGCTTTCATCGAACAGCTGGCTCCGCATCCGCCGGACGAAGTCGTCGCCGCGATCCAAGCCTATTCGCGGCGCCTGTGGTCCGACGCGACCCGGCACAAAGATTGGCGCCCCCGGATCGGCGCGGCGCGGCGCCACATCGTCGCGAGGGCTTTCGCGGGGCTGGCGGGTGCGGCTGGCCGACCGGTTCCGTCAAGCGAGGTTTGCGAAGCGATGGCCGATCGCTTCAACGAGATCCACGACGCCGAGCTGCGCATGTTTCCCGGCGCTCACGAGACGCTCGATCGCCTCAAGCAACTCGGCGTGCGCCTGGCACTCGTCACCAATGGTGCCGCCGAGCCGCAGCGCGCCAAGGTGATCCGCTTCGCCCTCGAAGAGCGTTTCGACCATATCCAGATCGAGGGCGAGCACGGCTTCGGCAAGCCCGAAGAGCGCGCCTATACCCATGCGATGGAAGCGCTCGGCGTCGGGCCGCAAGAAACCTGGATGGTCGGCGACAACCTCGAATGGGAGATCGCCGCACCGCAGCGGCTCGGCATCTATGCGATCTGGTACGACGGCTATTCAGCCGGGCTCCCGCCCGGCTGTCCGATCCGGCCCGATCGGATCATCCGGTCTCTGCCCGAGCTGTTGCGGTAATCGACGCAGCGCTCACTGCACGCGGCGCAGCCCCATGTCGGCGAGACAGCCTTCGATCGGCTCACCCTTGTCAGAGCTTTTCGCCCGGTCCTCGCAGGCGGCGACGACGGCCGCGAACTCGGCCTTCGAAGGCGGTTTGCCGGCGGTCGTCTGCCACTCCCTAAGGTCAGAGGAAGCGTGGGCCAGCGTGGCACCATTCACCATCATGCAAGCGACCAGACCCAGCAGAAAAACGGCAACACACCCCCGCACTCGACCCCCCGACTTGCCCTCTGCGAGATTACGCGGTCTGCGCAGTGCTCCGCTACCCGGTTTTTGGCAAGTTTCGCTTTTTGCCGTCACTCGACCTCGGTGAAGCCCAGCTGGTCGGCGAGACCGTAACCCTCCGCCAAGCTGCGCAGCTTGTACCAGGTCGCGTCTTCGACCTCGACGCCGTTCTCGCGGCGATCCTGCTCGCGCAGATGCTCGATTTCGCCCGGGTAATAGACGCCGCTGCTGCCCTCGGCCGGCCTAGTGGCCTTCAGATAAGCGGCGAAGTCGGCGATATCCTTTTTGAACTGGGCGAGCGGCCGGAAGGCATCGACCTTGAACACCGCCATGAAGCAGCCGTCATTGTGGCGGCCGGTCGGCTCCACCCCAAAGCCGAGGCCGGTCAACAGGCCGCACAGGATTTCGACCATGACTGAGAGGCCATAGCCCTTGTAGCCCTCGCTGCCGCCGACCGGGAGGAGTGCGCCGCCCTGGCGCAGCTGGCTCGGGTCGTTGGTTGGCTTGCCGTCGCTGCCAATAATCCAACCGTCGGGTACGGGCTGGTTGCGCGCGACGGCGAGCGCGATCTTGCCGGCGGCCGCCGCCGAGGTCGCCATGTCGAGGTAGAGCGGTCCATCGAGATCGGACGGCATCGCGATCGAGATCGGGTTGGTGCCGAGCCGCGCCTCGCGCCCGCCGAACGGCGCCACCGCCTTGGGCGAGCGTCCGGAATCGGCGGTGGCGATGCCGATCATCCCTTCCCGTGCGGCCATCAAGGTATAGGAGGCGACCCGGCCGATATGCCCCTGGCGGAACACGGTGGCGGCCGCGACATTGGCGGATTTGGCCTTCTCGATGGTCAGCCGCATCGCCCGCTCGTTGACGACGTAGCCGAAGCCCCAATGGCCGTCGACGACCGTGGTGGTCGGCGATTCCTGGACGATTTTCCAGGGTGCCCCGGGGACAATGTGCCCGACCTTGATGCGCTCGATATAGGTCGGGATCTGGATCACCCCGTGCGAGTCGTGGCCGGCGAGGTTGGCGGCGACGACGTGCCGCATGACGATCTCCGCCTCCTCGGGCGGCGTCCCCGCCGCAATGAACAGCGCACGGCCGATCTCACCCAATCGTTCTGCCGGAATTTTCGGCATTGTACTTCCTCCCTCAGTGGGCCCCGCCGAAGCCGGCGGGGTCGACCTTCAGCCCATAGAAACGCTGCGGGTTGTCGAAGAAGATCTTGCGCTTCAGCTCGACCGGCAGGTCGTTGCGATCGGCCAGCGTCGCTACGGCGTCCGGAAACTGGCCGTCCCAGTGGGGATAGTCGGAGGCAAACAGGATGTTGTCGGCGGGAAAGAAGTCCGGCACGTAGCGCAAGGTCTTTTCTTCAGGCTCGCAGGACACGAACACCCGGCCGCAGCACATGTATTCGGACGGCTTGGCCTTCAGCAGCGGCGCATCAAACGGGCGGAATTCGTACTCCTCGTCCATATGCTCCATCCAGAACGGGACCCACCCGATCCCGGCCTCGAGGAATGCTACGCGCAGATCCTGATACTTCTCCAACAGGCCGCTGTAGATGACGGCGGTGCAGGCGATCAGCTGCTCCGGTGCGTGCGACAATGTGTGGATCTGCAGAAAATTCTCGAAATGGCAGAGCGGGTCCATCGTGTCGCTACCAGAGGCATGGAAGCCGACGGCCACGCCCTGTCGCGCGCATTCCTCGTAGAACGGCCAGAAATCGCGATGCGCGATATTGCGGCTGCGGTCGTAGGTATTGACCATGACGCCGACCGCGCCGAGCTTCGTCACCGCCCGCTCCATCTCGGCGATCGCCGCCTTGACATCGACATGCAACGGCACCAAGGCGACGCCCTTCAGCCGCTTGCGGTCGATCGCGCACCAGTCGTGGAGCCAGTCGTTGTAGGCGCGGCACAACGCGATCGCGTAATCGGCCTCGCGCACCCGCGCGAGCATCAGCCCACCGGTCGGATAGATGATCTGCAGATCGATTCCCTCCTGCGCATTGTCGGCGAGGTTCTGCGCCGGCGACGGCGGCCGCTTGCCGGCGAGTGCACCATTTTGCGTGCGGTCGAAATTGTCGGAGGGATAGATCGTCGCCCGCTGCCGATATTCCTGCGGCAGCCGTTCTCGGTACACCGGCTCGTAATCGACGGCGTGTCCGTCGGCGTCGATGATGACCATGCCGTTTTTCATGCGAGAACCTCTTCGTCGGCTGGGTGCGGTTTATAGCATGCGGCGGCGGCCCACGGTACCGGCGCGGCATCAACCCGGCGGCGCGTTGGGTGGGTCACGTGACGAGCGCCAGGGTTACCTGTATAACTATACAGACGATCTCGGGAGGATGCCGATCATCGGTTGCTCTTGTCGTGCGAAGCGCACCAGCCGACCCCACACCCCGCCGCCGCCGATGATTAGGCGCGGCGCCGGGCAGCGATCACCGCGAAAGCCGGAGGCGTGAGGGGAGAAAGCGCTCCGCCGGTCCCGAACCGGGCCCTTACCACCGCGACGGTCATCTGCGCCTGTGTCATGCAGGGGCTCGATACGACGATCGTCAACGTCTGCCTGCCCCATATCCAGGGCAGCATGTCGGCCTCGCAGGACCAGATCTCGTGGATCCTGACGTCCTACATCGTTTCCTCGGCGATCACGATGCCGCTGACCGGCTGGCTCGCCGGGCGTTTTGGCATCAGATACATCTTTCTCGGCTCGGTCATCGGGTTCACCATCGCCTCGGCGTTGTGTGGAGCCGCGACAAGCCTGACCCAACTGGTGCTCTTCCGTCTCCTGCAAGGCATATGCAGTGCGGGGCTGGTGCCGCTCGGGCAAGCGACCTTGTTCACGATCTATCCGCGCGAAAAGCATGGCCAGGCCATGGCGATCTTCGCCACCGGGGCGATGATGGGGCCGATCATCGGCCCGACGCTCGGCGGCTGGCTGACGGAGAACTTCGATTGGCGCTGGTGCTTTTACATAAACCTGCCGGTCGGGGCACTGTGCGCGCTCGGCGTCTTTGGTCTGATCCGCCAGACCCGCACCATGCGGCGCGAGCAGTTCGATATGTTCGGCTTTGCGATGCTGAGTCTCGGCGTCGGCTCGCTGCAATTGATGCTCGACCGCGGCCAGCTCAACGATTGGTTCCACTCGACCGAAATCTGGATCGAGGTGACGATCGCCGGGTTATGTTTCTACCTGTTGGTCGTCCACACGATGACGACAGGGGAACGCTCGTTTCTCAAT
This sequence comes from Allostellaceae bacterium, assembly GCA_035272665.1. Lineage (GTDB taxonomy): Bacteria > Pseudomonadota > Alphaproteobacteria > ATCC43930 > CGMCC-115725 > AP-15. The sequence continues at coordinate 13,736 of DATEQL010000283.1, read as the reverse complement.
CGCGAATTATTGAAGAGCCCGAATTTCGTCGCCGGCAGCCTCTTGATGTTCGGGGTCGGCATGATCCTCAGCGGGACCCTGGCGCTGATGCCGTCGATGATGCAGGAGCTGATGAACTATCCGGTGTTCGACGCCGGGTGGATGATGGCGCCGCGCGGGTTCGGCACGATGCTGGCGATGTTTATCGTCGCCCGGCTGATCGACCGCGTCGACAATCGCCTGTTCATCCTGGTCGGGTTCCTGCTGACGGCGGCCTCGTTGTGGCAGATGACCGGTTATTCGCTGTATATGGGGTCGGGACCGATCCTGTTCGCCGGGTTCGCCCAGGGTTTCGGTCTCGGCTGCACGTTTGTGCCGCTCAATCTTCTCGCCCTCTCGGGCCTACCGCACCACATCCTGACCCAGGGAACCGCGATCCGTGCCCTGATGCGCATGCTCGGCGGCAGCATCGGCATCGCCATTCTCGAAACCGAACTCAGTCAGAACACCCAGATCGTTCATTCCCGTCTGATGGAGCACCTGCGTCCGGACAACCCGCTGGCCCAGGCGCCCTACCTGACGGCACCCTTCAGTCTGACGGACCCCTCAGGGATCGCGGCACTCAATCACGAGGTGACCCGACAGGCGGCGATGGTCGCCTATAACGACGATTTCGCGCTGATGCTGATCGTCATCCTCGCCTCCTTGCCATTATTGCTGCTGGTCCGCGGCCCGCGCCATCAGCCGATGCCCGCCGCGGCCGACGATTAGACGGAGCCTTCGCTTCTTGGCTGATCGCTGACGGTTGAGCGCGGGCAGTTTCCGGGGAGAAACGATTTGGCGCGAGACTCGGCTTGGCCCGATCGGCGCCGACGTCACCGGACTGCTCTAAATCAGCAGCATCCCCGTCGGCGTCGATGACGGTCCCGCCGTTCCGCATCAGGTGAAATTCTCGTCGACCGCGTACGGCCTCAGAACCACGCCCGCGGTGACGCGCGATACCGGCGCGGCGCGTCTATGTCCGCGCAATCCGTCCAAGCAAGCTCGCAATCGCCAAAGCCGGATTCCGGCGCGATCCGGGATGTGGAAAGAGTCAGCTGCTCGCTCGCACCCTCGAGCGGATCTCCCGCAGCGCTGCGGCGAAACCCGACTTCGATAGGAGAGCTCGAAATCTCGCCCCGCGCTACGCGCGATATAAGGTTGCCGAAAATAGCGGGAGGGGCGATCCTGGCTCGAAAAACAGGCTCAAGGGCTCAACGTGGCCGACCGAATAGTTTACCAATTGCCCTGCGCGCGGTTTGCGACTGGGTTGCCCGGACGGCCCAAGCGGCCGACCAGGGCATCAATATTCTCGAAAACGGCGGAGTGTCGCATAAAAGACGCTCAGCAAAATCCAAAGGGAGGATACCGGCATCATGAATACTAGGCATCCCGCGCGTACCAGTTTTTCCCGCCGCGATATCCTTCGTGGTAGCGCCGCGCGTTGATGGGAGCTTACGGTTTGACCCCGCGCTACGGCCTCGCCGCCGATATTCCGATGGAGTATGACGGCTCGAAGTTTCAGATAGCGGCAATGGAGCCCAATCCAAAGCGGGGAGGGGTGATGCGCTACGGCATTCTCAATCGCCCGCCGCATTTCGATGTGCATCAATCCGGCACTGTCGGCAATATCGGCACTCAGGGTTGCATGTTCGACAACCTGATTCGACGTGATCCGCGCGACAGTGGCAAGACCATCATCCCCGATCTGGCGCATAGCTGGGAAATCGCCAACGACGGCAAGACCTACACGTTTCACTTGCGGCAGGGCGTTCAGTTCCACGACGGGGCGGACTTCACAGCGGCTGACATAAAAGCGACCTTCGACCGGATCGCGAAACAACCGGCCGGCGTCAGCATCCCGCGCACTCTGCTGTTCAGGGCGGTCAGCGAGATCAATGCGCGCGACAAGTACACGGTCGAATTCAAGCTAGCCGCGCCACGCCCAGTCAATTTCATGATGTCCGCCTTCGCCAGCGGCTGGATCGTGATCTTCAGCAAGAGGACTCTGGAAGAGAATAATTACGATCTACGCAAGGTCCTCAACATCCCTGGTACCGGTCCCCTTAAGACGCAACGCCGGGTCGAGAACGAGGTCTGGGTGATGGAGAGAAACCCGAACTACTGGAACCAAGGCCTGCCCTACCTCGATGGCATCGAATTTTACAATCTCTTGCCATTTTCCCCGGAGCTTGCGTCCGCCATTCTGTCCGGCAGAGTGGATTATGCCCGCGCACTCGACCCGGCCACTGCCCGGAAGGCGGCTACAACTCCTGGCCTGTCCACCGCGAAATTCTACCAGAGCGTAATTCACGCGACCTGGCTGAATGCCAAAAGGCAGCCGTTCGATGATCCGCGTGTCAGGCGCGCCATGCATCTGCTGTTCGATAAACAGGTCCTGGTGGACGTCGTGAAGGATGTCTCCCCGCTGATGACGGGAGGATTCATCTATCCGTTTTCCGAGTTCGCCACGCCGAAGGACCAACTTACAAAACGGCTCGGCTATCAGGAGGATTCCGGCGCCGCGATCAAGGAGGCTAAATCCCTGTTGGCCGCCGCCGGCCAGAACAGCATGCGACCACTGGATTTCATGGTGCGGGACCTCAGCCATCACAAGCTCTTTGGCCAGGCCATCGAGGCGATGTTGAGGGAGGTGGGTATTCAATCCAACCTGCGGACGGTGGTCGAATCGGTTTGGTTCGGTGACGCGACGGCCGGCAACTACGATTTGGCTGTCGGCGCCATCGTTTCAACCCTGCTTGACCCTTCCGACTACTTCTACGCCTGGTACCGCACCGATGGGCCGCAGAACTACTCGTTCTGGCACAACGCCGAGTTTGACAAACTGGTGGATCAGATCGACGTCGAAGTCGATGCCGGCAAGCGTATGGCGCTGATTCGGCGAGCCGAGGACCTCATGGAGCAGGATCCTCCGTTGGTACCGGTTGCATGGGAGAATATCCTCGATGTCTGGTACGACTACGTGAGCGGCCACAATCCGAAAGATTATTTCGGCATCTACGACGTGGTCCGGTTCGACACGTTCTGGCTGGATAAGGCCTGACCGACAGCTTTGTCGCCGGCGGGATGCGGCCGCAGACGCAAAGCCCAGTATGAGCGGATGGACCAGAGTACTCCCTGCCACTGGCCGAAACTCTCCACGATATTACCATTCGCGAGACCACAACTCGCGTCATCAGTCAAATATGGAAGTAATTGAGCTTGCCCCTCTGGAACTTGACGTCCGGGCCGACGAGGTCCGCAACAATGTCGACCGGCACCGATTCGGAGGCAAAGCATCAGAAATCGGCTGAAGGAAGCAAAGCCGGTGCCTGATGCCATCACCTGATCTGCCCGGCGCCCCACGAACGTCCAGAATCGGCGCAGCCTCGCCCTCAGCGCGCGTATGCCGCGAAGGACCGCCTTCCACCCCCGTCGGACCCTCGGCGCGACGAGGGCAGCGTTCGCCATGTGCGGTTTTGCGGTCAGAAATTTGCTGATTTAGTATCAGATCTCGAAGGAATTCGACGCGATGGGCGGCGCCTTTGTGCGCGACAGCTTTCTGTCGCGAGCGCGTTAAACGGCTGCCGCCAGGCGGCCGTCACTCGCCGGGCAGTGTGAACTGAAAGGTGGCACCCCGTGTTCCGTTGGGGCTCGCCCACAAACAGCCGTCATGCGACTCGATGATCCGCCGACTGATGGACAATCCCATACCGGTGCCTTGCGGTTTTGTGGTGAAGAATGCGTCGAAAATGCGCTCGGCTTCATCGACAGGAAGCCCGATGCCCGAATCACTCACCGTAATCAAGACCTGACCATGCTCCGTCCTCTTCGATGCGATGGTCAGTTCACCACCCGCTTCTCGCATCGCCTCGATGCTGTTGAGCATGAGGTTCATCAAAACCTGCTGCAGCTGTACGCGATCTGCTGTTGTCTGCGGAAGCCCCAGGTCGAGTTGCGTGCGGATTGAAATGGAGTGCCGATCCGCCGTATCTCCCAGCAAAACCGTCATCTCCCGAAGGATTTCGTTCAGGTCGACGACTTCCCGTTCTGGCGTGCCTCGCCCGTAAAGTGAGCGAACTCGGTCGATGATGCCGGCGGCGCGCGTCACCGCTGCGACCATTGCCGAGGCAGCGCCGCATGCTTCCTTCTCATCGGGTGGATCACGACGGAGCCAGCGCATGCAGGCATTGGCGCTTATGATGGCGGCGGCGATCGGCTGCTTGATTTCGTGAGCCAGTGAGGCGGTCAGTTCTCCCATCATGCTCGCGCGGTTGATGTGCGCAAGATCTGCCTCGAGCTGGCGCAATCTTTCGCGCTCTTCCTCGGCGCGGTTGCGCTCGGTAATATCCGTTATCGCACCTACGAAGACAAAACGCTCCGGATCTTCGCCGGTCAAGCGATGAGCCACGGCTTGAACGTATTTGACCGAACCGTCGGCCATCAACAGGCGATACTCGGCAATAAACTCGCACCCCTCCATCGCGGCGCGGTCAAGGATTTGACGGTGACGCATCCGGTCATCCGGATGAGTGCGGTCGATCACTAATTGAATGGTGGGCTTTGTCGTGGGCTCGCACTCAAATATTCGATAGGCCCCTTCGGACCAGTAGAGTTCCCCGGTCGAAGCGTTCCAGCCGAAACTCCCCGTCTGGCTCAATTGCTCCGCCGCCGTTAGATACATCTCGCTCCGGCGCAGCGCTTCCTCGGCGTTCTTGCGTTCGGCTCGTTCTCGAGTTTCGCGCAGTGCGCGCTGCACCGATGGCACGAGCCGTGATAACCGCGTCTTCAGAACATAATCCGTAGCCCCGCTCGTGAGCGCTTCGATTGCTATCTCTTCGCCGAAGCCCGAGACAAAGATGAAAGGCAGATCAGGGCGGGCATTCAGCGCGAGCTTCAATGCCGAAAGGCCGTCGAACGAAGGAAGCTTGTAATCGGCGAGAATCAGATCAATTCCACTGTCTTCAAGAGCGGCCAGGAACTCGGCGCGCGTTTGGACGCGGGTGACTTCGCAGACGAAATGATCCGCTTCAAGGAGCTCTTGAATGAGCTCCGCATCCTGGATGCTATCCTCCAGCAACAGAATGCGGAGCAGCGCCTCCTCGACTTTCTTGCGTTCGGCTCGTTCTCGGGCTTCGCGCAGCGCGCGCTGCACCGATGGCACGAGCCGTGATAACCGCGTCTTCAGGACATAATCCTTGGCGCCGCTCGTGAGCGCTTCGATCGCTATCTCTTGCCCGAAGCCCGAGACAAAGATGAAAGGCATGTCAGGGTCGGCGCTCTGCGTGAGCTTCAATGCGGAAAGGCCGTCAAACGAAGGAAGTTTGTAATCGGAGAGAACCAGGTCGAATCCACCGTCTTCAAGAGCGGCCAGGAACTCGGCGCGGGTTTGGACGCGGGTTACTTCGCAGACGAAATGATCCGCTTCAAGGAGCTCTTGAATGAGCTCCGCGTCCTGGATGCTGTCCTCCACCAACAGAATGCGGAGCGGAGACGTCACGGTGCCTTCTTCACGCTGCCCGGCGGCGGCTCATTGATGACCGCCCAGAAGACGCCGAGCTCCTTGATGGCATTGACGAATTCGTGAAAATCGACCGGCTTCACAACATAGGCGTTCACACCGAGTTTGTAGCTTCTGACCATGTCTTTTTCCTCGCGGGACGACGTCAGCACCACCACCGGTATCAGCTTCAGGCGCTCGTCGGATTTGATTTGCTGTAAGACTTGCAAGCCATCGACCTTCGGCAGTTTTAGGTCCAGCAGCATGACCGCGGGGTTGTCGTTGGAACGAGCGCTGAACTCACCCCGACAATAGAGGTAATCCAGGGCTTTTTCTCCGTCGCGGGTAACCACGACCTCGTTTGCGAGGTTATACTCGCCCAGCGCCGTCAGAGTAAGTTCCACGTCTCTCGGGTCGTCCTCGACGAGCAAAATCCGTGCCAGTTCGCTCATAGCGTGTTCGCGGTCCTCTCCGCCGCATCTTGTGCTTTAGGCAATGAGAAATAGAATGTCGCGCCGTGATCGACAATTCCCTCGGCTCGGACCTCCCCGCCATGGCGGTGAATGATCCGGCGAACGGTCGCGAGTCCTATTCCAGTGCCTTCAAACTCTTCTGGGAGATGCAGGCGTTGAAACACGCCGAACAGTTTATCCACATACTGCATGTCGAAGCCGGCGCCATTATCCCTCACGAACACCTCGACCTCATTTTCCCCGTCGACACAGCCGATCTCGATTTCGGCCTGGGCGCGCATGCGCGTAAATTTGACCGCATTGGAGAGAAGATTGAAGATCACCAGCCTCAGCATGGAACGGTCGCTGTAGCAGACCGGAAGGTGATGGATCTTCCAGACGATGTCTCGCCCCGTCGTGTCCTGCCCGATCTCCGCGACGACGTCTTTGACAAGCGGGTCCGGGCTCACCAGTGTATTTTTGGTCTCGGCCCGCCCGATCCTGGAAAATTCCAGCAGATCGTCGATCAGGTTACCCATTCTTTTTGCTGATTCAAGAATCGTTTGCATGAACCGGCGACTCTTCTCGTCGAGCAAGGAAGACGCCTGTCTCTGCAACAGCTCCGAGTACCCGACCACATGACGAAGCGGCGCCCGAAGGTCGTGGGAGACAGAATAGGCAAAGGATTCTAATTCCTTGTTGCTCGTTTCGAGCTCACTAGCCCGTCTGGCGAGCTCATTATTGAGTTGGCGAATTTCGTCCTCTCGGCGCTTGCGCTGTTCCAGTTCAACCTGCAGGTTGTCGCGAGCGTGGCGAAGATCGCTCTCGATGCGGCGCCGAACAGCTACGAACCAGGCAACGATCGCGGCCGAGGCGATGAAAAGAAAAAAGCGAGGTAGATCCTCGTTGGAAACTTCGAAGGAGTAAAAGGGCTCGGTGAAGAAGTAATTGTAGCAGAGTGCGGATAGCACCACCGCCAGAACGGAAGGCCCAACCCCCGCGTACCAGGTGGCGACGACGACGGCCATATCGAAAAGCGGCAATTCCACGTCGAGAGCACCGTAGTACTGGGATACCAGCGCGCCCCCAAGCGCAACTGCAACGCAGACGACTGAAAGACCATAGCGGATCGCCGGGCTGCCCCTGCGCAGTTCCAGGTTCCAGCGCGCCAAGCTTCGCTTCGCCGCCGCACCTGTGGGCCCTTCCGCAAGATGGATCGTCATGACTCTTCCGGTCCGATCGCTCTGCGGGAAGCGAGCGCAACGCGGCTGCCAACCGATGTGAGAATGTAACCGTGGCCCCTTTCGTCGAGACGCGTGAGACATAAACGCGGGCCCGCACGCGTTCGGTCGCGGCCCCGACGAAGGACCAACGCAGCGTCCTCATGGAGGTCATCGAAAACGTCGGCCGAGAAATCCATCCCAGGACCCTTCGCTTCGGCAGCGGCCTTATCGCCGGCATCGTTCAGACCCGTAGCGAGCCAACAAATCATAGCCGGCGCCGACCGGTCACCAAGTCCGCCGCGTAAGCATTGTGCCCGATTAACGCTCCGCCCGCCAGTCGAATCGGGCCGATGTCGCTCGCGCAGAGGGACTTATGCCACTCGAACGGGCCGGTCAGTCGGGTGGGCCGGCCCGCGCACACGCCTATGTCGCCCGGCTCAACCGCCGGCAGTCCCGCCATAATGTGCTTGGTTCGATGAGGAGGTTCGGACAAACTCCTTACGGGCCATCCACTCCGCCGATGCTGAGACCAGTCGCTCGGCTAGATTTCCCCCGCCCGCCAATCGCTGCCACGTTCGGCCCCGGCACCTCCTTCCAGTGTTCGACCCACACCCCCCCTTTGCTTGGTGTCAAATCACGCACACAGTCGCGGTGCTGGACCCCGCCGCTGTCTCGGCTCTATCGTGCGCCAGGCAAGCAGGAGTGTCGGATGTCCGACACCGAAATTATTCCGGTCATCGATCTCGGCCCCCATTTGGCCAGTACCCCGGCGCAATTGATCGCTATTACACCGACTACATGATCCGCTACCCAGCAACGGACCTACAACGTGTTCGGCACCGAGAACAAAATGCCGCAGAATGACACTGTGCCGCTCGCGATCCGATTAGGTCTTGAGACAGTACTTCAGCTTCAAAGTCAGATCGCGTGCGCGACGGGCGTGATCCCGTAGATACCGGCGAAAGCAGTCGGGCTTTACGGCTCGGCCCGCCGCAGCCGACCCAGGCCTAGCAGCCGCTGTCACGTCAGCAGATGAAGGAGTGGACATGTTCCCCAGTCCAACGCGCATGTTCCTGACCAAGGGGGTAGGCGTCCATCGCCATGCCCTCACCGCATTCGAGTTCGCCTTACGCGACGCGGATATCGAGCAGCAGAACCTGGTTTATGTGTCGTCCATTCTCCCGCCGCGCTGCGAGGTCATTGCCCGCGAAGTAGGGATCGAGTTGCTCAAGCCTGGGGACATTACTTTCTGCGTGTTGGCCCGGTCAGAGTACCAATGAATTTGGGCGCCATGTCTACGCCAGCCTCGGTTTGGCCAGACCGGCGGCCCCGGACATGTATGGATATATATCGGAGCTGCACGGATACGGCATGCCCGCGGAGGCGAGCGGTGAACAGGCGGAGGATCTCGCCGCGACCATGCTGGCCTCGACACTCGGCCTGGATTTTGATCCCGAGGCCGCGTGGAACGAGCGCAAGCAGATATACGAGCACAGCAGCCTGATCATCGACAGCACGTCGATCACGGCCGCAGCCGAATGCGGCCCGGACAATCACTGGATTTGTGCGATCGCCGCTGCCGTTTTCCTGTTTTCCTAGAGTGATATTGCCTGCACATCCGGAGGGCGACGACATGGACTGTTGCGGTCACGCGCTGACTCGCCGAAATTGGATGTGGGGTACGATACTGACTTCGGTCGGCGCGATGCTTGGCGGCGGTGTCGGACCGCGTGGTTCGACCGCCGCCGCCGAGACGGCCGCAACCGCCTCTGCCGCACTCGACGTCCTGCGGAAATCCATCTCGGTCGATGTCCATACGCATGGCGGGACGACCGGGATCACGTCGAAAGCGCCCCCCAGCGACGCTCTCGCGAACGGGATGCGGGCGGGATCGCTTGCGGTCGCGTGCCTCGCGGACGTGCCGGACGGTCCCATCCTCGGCCGGAACGCGGCCGGCGTCCTCACCGCCCTACGCACGCCGGAGCCGGGCCTACTCTATCAGCACCATCTCGAGCGCCTCGCCTGGGTGGATCAGATGGTGGCGAACCATGGGCTGCGCCGCGCCCTCGCTGCCGCCGATCTCGAGGCGGCGCATGCCGCCGGGCAGCCGGCCATCGTGGTGGACATCGAAGGGCTCGACTTCCTCGAAATGAAGCTCGAACGGCTCGAGGAGGCGCACCAGCGCGGCGTTCGGCACGCGCAGCTGGTGCACTACACGCCGAACGACATCGGAGACTTTCAGACGGGTGCCGTGACGCACAACGGACTCACCCCGTTCGGCGCCGAGGCGATCCGAGCCTGTCACCGGCTCGGATTCGTATGCGACGTGGCACACGCGACCGAGGACACGGTCAAGCAGGCGACCAAGGTTGCGACGAAACCCCTGCTGCTCTCGCACACGGCACTTTTCGAATCGAGAGCGATGGGCCCGACACCGCTGAAGGGGCGGCAGATCAGTCGAGACCACGCGCGGGAGATTGCGGAGACGGGCGGCTCGATCGGCGTCTGGCACTTCTTTCCGAGCCTGGACAAGTATGTCGAAGGGTTGAAGGAGATGGTCGACGTCGTCGACGTCGATCACGTCAGCATCGGCACCGACCAGCAAGTCGCGCCCGGCAGTCTGCAAGACTACGCGCAATGGGTGCAGCTCGTCGCGGCGATGCTGCGCGGCGGCTTCACACCCGAAGAGGCCGGCAAGATTGCCGGCGGCAACTATATGCGGATCTTTGATGCTGCGGTCGGCTGACCCCAACCCTCGACACCCGTTTGCGTCCGGCGGGGACTAAAATTCGCCGGCGCTCAGCGCAGTCGCGAGCCCGGATCCATCCCGAGATAGACCCGGCCGCCGATCGGATACCACTCCGGCGCGAGCGTGACCGTCTGGCCGACGGTGTGCAGGTCGCGCCAGCATTCGGCCAGCCGGCTCTCGCGCTTGAACGACGTGCTGCCGCCGTGGCGGTACATCAGATCCATCGCTTGGCGCGCGCTGTCGGCGGCGTAGGTAGAGGCCAACCGGCAGCGGGCCCGCTGCTCGAGCGTAGTCTCCGTGCCTGACGCGACCGTGTTCCACAGCTCGGTAATCATCGCGCTGCGGTAGACGCGTCCGGCATTCAGGATCGCGTCCGCCCGCCCGACGGCGTCCTGCACCTGGGGATTCTCGCACAGCAGCGCACCGGTGCGGCCGCGCGGCGTCTTGCCGCCGGCGAGATCGATCAGCGCGTCGATGCCGGCCCGCGCGATGCCGGTGATGACGGCGCTGTGGTGCGGCCCGACCCAGCACTGGACCGGCAAGGCATAGGTCACCCCTGGCCAGCGCGACCATTGGTTCTCGAGGGGAATGCCAACTTGCGGCATCGTCCGCCGCTCCGGCAGGAACACGTCCTCGACCGTCCAGTCGAAGCTGCCCGTGCCGCGCAATCCGGCCACGTCCCAGCTCCCCGGCACGATCTCCGCTTCCGGGCGCGCAAACACGCCGCGCCAATAGAGCGAGCCGCCTTCCGGGTGCCGGCGCGGCTGGCCGTCATCGCCGAGCACCTGGAAGCTCCCGAGCATCCAGCTCGCCTCCTGACAGCCGCTGCCGAACTGCCACCTGCCGCTAACCCGATAGCCGCCCGCGACCGGCACCGCCTGCCCGCCGCCAGGCACCGCGGTGCCGGCGATGATCGTGTCGGCGCGCTTGGCGTAGATCTCGTGCACCCCCTCGTCCGGCAAGCCGAGCGTCACCAGCTGGCCGACGCCGCCGTTGCCGAGGTTCCAGCCGACCGAGCCGGCACCCTCGGCCAACAGCTCGACAACGCGCAGATAGGTCAGCGTATCGACCTGCAAGCCTCCCAGCGCGCGCGGGATCACCATCTTGTAGAACCCGGCTTCGCGCAGCTGCTCGACCAGCGCCGCCGGCATGCGTTGCTCGCGCTCGATCTCCTCGTGATAGCGGCGGAGCACCGGCTGCAGCGCGGCCGCGGCCTGCACCAGCGGTTGCGCGTCGATATCTGCCGGTAAGCGCGTCTCTTCGGCGGTTGTATCCAGTTCCATCGTGTCCATTTGCTCCTCCTGCCGCGCGGAGCCTACCACGTAGCCATGTCGGCTCCCACATAGGATGACCCGGCAACCGCCCCGCGCAGAATGAACCTCAGCGCTGCCCAGCCCGATCTGTTCGGTGAGCCACGCCTTGCGGGGTTGTCGCAGGCCGATGCCATCGTCACACCCGACGAGGAGCAGATGTTGATCACGTCGATCAACGCGGCGGAGCTCTCGCCCTTCCAATCCCATGGATGGCTGGGTAAGCGGCTGACCGCCTCCTACGGCTGGCGCTACGACTTCGACGATGCCAGCTTCACGCCGGCTGAGGCGATCCCTGATTGGCTGCTGCCGCTGCGGGCGCGGGCGGCGCGTTTCACCTGCCTGCAACCGGATGAACTCGTCCAGGCCCTGTTGATCCGTTACGATCCGGGTGCTGGAATTGGCTGGCACCGAGACCGCCCGGTGTTCGAGCATGTCGTCGGCATCTCTCTGGGAGCTCCGGCGACGATGCGTTTCCGACGGCGCAGACCGGGTGGGTTTGATCGAGCTTCGGTTCACCTGGCGCCGCGCTCGATCTATCATCTGACAGGCGAGGCGCGACATGGATGGGAGCACAGCATCCCTGCCATGGAGGTGACGCGCTGGTCGATCACCTTCCGCAGCCTATCGGAGAAAGGCCGTTCGCAAAGGACACGAGCGTAAATCGGCATCCTGCTCTGACACGGGCTCACCTCTGGTGCCCGTGCCTAGCCCGCCGCCGCCGGGGATGCCACGCCGTCGGGCGGCCAGACCATGACTCCCTCCGCCAGCGGAATGCGCAGGTTTCGAAACAATAGGGAAAACATCATCCAATTGCCCATGGCGATGATGAATTCCACCTGTTGTCCCGGCTCGGTGACATGTTTTGCTACCTCGGTCCAGGCGGCATCCGAAATGGATTGGCCGGCGAGACACTCGTCGGTGGCGGCCAGGATCGCCTTGTCCGCTTGTGTCAACCGCTCGGAGTTCCGCCAGTCGCGCACCGCCAGAATATCCTCGGGCGGGATCCCTGCCGTGGTCGCCACCCGCCAGTGGTTCGTCCACTCGTAAGCCGACCCGGTGACCCAGCCGATCCGCATGATCATCAGCTCCCGCAGCCGCGTGTCGAACTTGTTGTTCTCCAACAGCTGGATCAATTGACTGTATGCAACCCTGGCTACGCCGGGATTGTTGGCCAAGACGCGAAACGCCTCGCTCTGTGTGCGCCGCGCCGGCATACCCATCGCCTCACCGAGTTCGCGGGCGCGATCGAGCGATACCATTGGCACGCGTGAGGTCATCGTCATTCTCCCCCTGTCGATTCGTGATTGTAGCTAAAGGGCGAGCCGGCCTTGCGCGTCAGCGGTTGCACCGGATCGAGAGCTAGGTCGCAGGAAACCGACACCCTTGCCATCGCCTCGAGAGCCGGCTAGCCCGGAGGCGGTCGCAGCACATCCCGCGCAAACTGGTGCTGTTCGAGGGGCGGATCGTCGCTCGCGACGGTGCCGTGCTGCCGGCCCCGGCGCCGATCGCCCGACGAGTGGCGCGGGGCGTCAGCGGCGCGGTCGAAACCGCGCGCTTTCCTCGATCTCGGCCGCTTCTATCGCCCGGGCAAGCGCGCTGCTCAGCGCCTTGGCCGACTCCAGGGTGAGTTCGACGGCGACCCGCGCGCCCGGCCCGAGTGCCGCGTTCACGAAATCGATTGTGATGGCCTCTTCGAGGAGTGCGTGGTGCGGGTGGTCGTAAGACACCACCGAGTGAGTCAGATCGAACCACCCGTCACCGCCCTTGCCGGCGCCGTCCGCGCTGACGACCTCGACGATCGAGGTGCACATGTGCCGGCGGTTATTTGGCCAGATGCTTGTGCAAAAACGAGAACACCTTTTGCCAGCCGTCCAGCGCCTGCTCGATGCGGTACATCGGCCGGTCATAGTAGAAGAACCCGTGCCCGGCGCCGTCATACCGGTGAAACTCGTACTGCTTGCCGTGCTTCTTGAGCTCCGCTTCGTGCTGGTTCACTTGCTCCGGGGTCGGTGAACGATCCTCGTTGCCGAACAACCCCAGCAGCGGGCAGGACAGGTTCTTGGTAAACTCGATCGGTGCCGTTGGCTGCTTCGGCGTCAGCTCCTCTTTGCTCATCACCACGCGCCCGCCCCACAGCTCGCACGCGGCGTCTATGTTCTTGGCATGGCAAGCAAACAGGAAGGTCTGCCGCCCGCCCGAGCAGGTGCCGAAGACCCCGACCTTGCCGTTGAGCCAGGGCTGAGAGCGTAGCCAAGAGACGGCACCCGCGGTGTCGCCGATCACCTGGGCATCGGCAACGCCGCCCTCGGCGCGCACCTTGGCGGCGACATCGTCGGCCTTGCCTTCGCCGGCGCGATGATAGAGGTTGTGGCTGATAGACGCATAGCCGTGATGCGCGAATTTACGGGTTGCCTCGCGGTACCACTCGTCCCAGCCGGGCGCGTGATGCAGCAGTACCATACCCGGGAAGGGGCCCGCACC
>DATEQL010000282.1:0-7986 GCA_035272665.1 Allostellaceae bacterium | reverse complement strand
GTGTGCTCCGAATGTGGCGAGGCGCTGGTGGCAAAGCAGGTCCATGTCCATCGCGGCCCCGGCGCCAAAAGCCTGCGACATCTGCCGCTGGAGACCGATCTCCCGGCCGCTCGCCGCGTGGCGAAGGAGAAGGCGACGGCCTGAGCCGGCTATGCCGTCTGGGGGGTGTTGGCCGCGACACTGGTGCCGTAGGCTGACCGAGACGTCACCCTCTTCATATAAGTGAGACACGCGGCTGTGACCGGCACCCGATAGTCCACCGCCCAGGTCAGGCAGGTGGTAAGCAGCATGTCCGCAGTAGTAAACCGCCCACCGACCAAGAACGGCCGGCCGTCCTGCAGCGCTCGCTCGGCATGACGCAGCTGCGTCGCGAAGTAGCCGGCCGCACTTTCCAGTGCAACCGGGGCTTCGCCATAGATGTGCTTCAGGTCGCCGTGGCGGCGCATGACGTAGAGGCTGGTCGCGTCGAGCTCGGTCGCGGCATAGAAGCACCATTCGAGCCAGCTCGCCTGCTCGCGGGGATCAGATGGGATCAGCGTGTTCTCCGGAGTGCCATAGGTATTTGAGAGATAGGCGGCGATCGCCGGGCTCTCGGCGATCGTGAAATCACCGTCCTGGAGCAATGGGATCTTCTGCCGCGGGTTGAGCTCGGTATACTCAGGGGTCTTGGTCTCGCCGGTGCGCGGCAGAATTGGCCGGCGCTCGTAGTCGAGGCCGAGCTCGTGCAATGCCCAATGGGCGCGCAAGGTCCGACTGGTTCCCACACCCCACAGCACCAGCCGGCGCGGCTCATCGGTCATAGTCACCACCGCTCGCTATAGGGACGGATGTCGAGCTCGTGCGTCCAGCCGTCGCGCGACTGGTTGTGTAATGCCCAGTAGGCTTCGGCGACGGAGCTGGTCCGGATCAGGCCGTCCGGCGGCAGATCGGGCATTGTCCCGGTGGCGGCGCTGAGCCGTCTGTGGATCGCCTCGCTGTCGATCGCTCCATCGATAATCAGATGGGCGACATGGATATTCTTTGGCGCGAGCTCGCGCGCCATAGTCTGTGCGAGCGCGCGTAGGCCGAACTTCGCCGCCGCAAAGGCGGCGAAGCCGGCACCGCCGCGAAGGCTGGCGGTCGCGCCGGTGAACAGGATGGTGCCGCGACCGCGCGGCACCATGTAGCGCGCCGCCTCGCGGCCTGTCAGGAAGCCGCCATAGCAGGCGAGCTCCCATGCCTTGAAGAACAGCCTGCCGCTGGTCTCGATCAGCGGAGCCTTGACGTTGGCGCCAGCATTGAAGAGGCAGACTTCGACTTGTCCGAGCTCTGTCTCCACCTCGGCGAAGAGCGCCTGGACCGCCTCTTCATTGCGAACGTCGGTGCTGACGGCGCGCGCGACGCCCCCGGACGCCACGATCTCCTGGACGACGTTGCGAGACTTCTCGGCATCGCGCCGCGCCAGGCAAACGCAGTAACCCCCGGCGGCGAATCGCCGTGCTATCGCGGCGCCAATCGCGTCTCCGGCGCCAACCAGCAGGGCCACTCCGCTCTTCGCGATCTCGGTCATCCTCGCAACCATATTAGGTTTTAAAACCACACTCATACTATTTTGTTTTCGTCGACAGCAAAAGCTCTTTTAGGTCAGCACCAGCTTATCAGCGCAACCTTGCGCTTCGGAGAATGATCTTGCGGCTGCGATCCTAACTCCGATATAGGTTCTGCAAACAAACCCAGGGTGCGCAAATGGCGGGTCCATTGGCGGGAATTAGAGTGCTCGATCTGACCAGCGTGGTCTCGGGGCCGTTGGCGACGATGTTCCTTACCGACCAGGGCGCAGAGGTGATCAAGATCGAGCCGCTCGGCGGCGACATCACCCGCCACAGCCGGCAATCGGTAAGCGCCTCCGGGGAGTTCTCGGCGCTGTTCGTCTCCACCAACCGCGGCAAGCGCTCGCTGTCGCTCGACCTCAAGCGGCCGGAGGCGGGAACGATCATGCGCAGGCTCGTCACAAGCGCCGACGTGCTGGTGCAGAACTTCCGGCCGGGCACGATGGAACGCCTCGGCCTCGGCGAAGTCGCGCTGCGCGCTCTCAATCCGCGCCTGATCTATGTCTCGATCAGCGGCGTCGGGGAGAGCGGACCTTACGCGGGAAAACGGGTCTACGACCCGATCATCCAGGCCCTGTCGGGCTTCGCCGACATCCAGGCCGAGCCCAAGACCCGCCGACCGCAGATGATCCGCACGATCGTCGCCGACAAGACGACGGCGATCTTTGCCGCTCAGGCGGTGACCGCCGCACTCTTTGCCCGCGAGCGGACCGGCCTGGGCCAGCACGTCCGGCTGGCAATGCTCGACACGATGATCGCCTATCTTTGGCCAGAGGCGATGACGCAGTACACGGTGGTCGGTCGGGAGGCGAGCACCGCCGACCCCACCGCACGCCCCGACCTGATCTTCGAGACCGAGGACGGCTACATCACCGTCGGCACCATCTCCGATTCCGAGTGGCGGGGCTTTTGCGCCGCCTCGGAACGACAGGACCTCGCCGAGGATCCCCGGTTCGCCACGCCCGGCGGCCGGGCGGCCAACGCTACCGAGCGGATCTTGATGATGGCTGAGATCATCGAGCAGCGCCCGACGGCGGAATGGCTGCAACGGCTCGACATAAACGACGTCCCGTCGGCTCCGGTGTTGCGCCGCGGCGAAGTGATCGCCAACGAGCAGGTATTGGCGCGGGAGCTGATTGCCGAGTTCGACCACCCGGACATCGGCCGTGTCCGCCAGCCCGAGCCGGCGGCCCGCTTCGACCGCACCCCGGCGGCAATTCAGGGGCCGGCGCCGCGCATCGGCGAGCACAGCGCGACGATTCTTGCCGAGCTGGGCCTCCAGCAGGAAGAGATCGAGCGGCTGGCGGCCCAAAAGATCGTGCGCTTGGCGAAGACCTGACTGGGCCGTTCCCACCGCCGCCGTGAAGTCAGGAGGCGACCCACATTGTGGGTCAGAAGGTCTCGACCCAGGGCCGCAGTTCGACCTCCAAGGACCAGGCGCTGCGCGGCTGGCGCAAGACTTCCAGATAGGTCTGGGCGATCGCGTCAGGATCGAGCGTGCTGTCCGGCCGGTCCGCCGGATCCGGCCGCCTCGCGCTGCGCACGCCGCCGTCGATCACGAAATGGGCGACGTGGATCCCCTTCGGCCCGAGCTCGCGTGCTGCACTCTGCGCCAGACCGCGCAAGGCAAATTTGCCCATGGCAAAGGCTGCAGAGAATGGGTACCCCTTTACGCTGGCGCTGGCGCCGGTCAGCAGAATGGCGCCACGGCCATGCGGTATCATCCGCCGTGCCGCCTGCTGGACGACGAGGAATCCGCCAAAGGCCGACACCTCGATCGCCTTGCGCACGGCTTCCGGATCGAGCTCGGCGATCGGGCCGTGCGCCCGCGCGCTCGCGTTGTAGAGCACGACATCGGGCTCCCCGAGCCGCGTACCGGCGGCGTCGAACAATCGCGCGACCGCAGCAGGGTCAGACGCATCCACCGCGAATGTTTGGGCGCGGATCTCGGCTGCGAGCGCTGCCAGCTTCTCCACATTGCGCGCCGCCAGGCCGACCCCGAGACCGGCCGACGCCAAACCGCGCGCCATCGATGCGCTGATGCCCGAACCTGCCCCGACGATCAGAGCAGTGCGATAGGGAATATCTGCCATGACAACTTCCTCATCGTTATTCTCAAAGCCAAAATGGAGGACCTACGCGATGGCCTCAATGGCAAGCGCGATGCCTTGGCCACCGCCGATGCATAAGGTGACGATGCCGCGCTTCAGACCGTCGCGTCGCATCGAGTGAACGAGCCGGGTGGTGAGCACCGCCCCGGTCGCACCGATCGGGTGACCGTGGGCGATGGCGCCTCCCTCGACGTTGACGATGTCCTCGGGAAAGCCGATCTCGCGCGTCACTGCGATGGCGATGGCCGCGAAAGCCTCGTTGACCTCTACGCGCTCTACCACGCCCAGAGGCCAGCCGGCGCGCTCGAGCGCTTGCTTGACCGCCGGAATCGGCCCAAGGCCGAACATCCCGGGCTCGACCGCCGCGATGCCATAGGAGACCAGGCGGGCAACCGGTTCGAGACTACGCCTTTCCGCCCATGCCTGATCGGCCACTACCACCGCGGCCGCGCCGCTATTCAGTCCCGGTGCGTTGCCGGCGGTGATGGTGCCGCCGTCGCGAAAGGCGGGTTTCAGCGCGGCCAATGCCTCGAGCGTCGTGCCGGGACGATTGTGCTCGTCCACCTCGAAGCGCATTGGGCTCTTGCGACCGGGCACCTCGAACGGAACAATCTCCGCTTTGAACTTGCCCGTCGCCTGCGCAGCGCCGAAGCGCTGCTGGGAGCGCAGCGCCCATTGATCCTGTGCTTCGCGGCTGATCCGAAATTCCTTGACGAGGTCTTCCGTATGCCAGCCTGAAGCCTGATCCGAGAACGCATCGTTGAGGCCGTCGCGCAGCATGCTGTCGTAGAGCTGGCCATCGCCCATGCGGTATCCCCAACGGCCGCGCGCGATCAGGTAGGGCGCCAGATCCATGTTCTCCATGCCTCCGGCCACCGCGACGTTTGCCGCCCCAAGGAGGATTTCCTGCGCCGCCGAGATGATCGCCTGCGCGCCCGAGCCGCAGACGCGGTTCACGGTCATCGCCGGGACCGATACCGGCAGTCCGGCCCCGATCGCTGCTTGCCGGGCTGGGTTCATCTTGGCGCCGGCCTGAAC
Organism: Allostellaceae bacterium; assembly: GCA_035272665.1. Taxonomy (GTDB): domain Bacteria; phylum Pseudomonadota; class Alphaproteobacteria; order ATCC43930; family CGMCC-115725; genus AP-15. The sequence goes on along the minus strand of DATEQL010000282.1, from coordinate 3,248 downwards.
GACGTTGCCCATTACAGCGGTGTCGACCTCATCGGGTTTGAGACCGGCACGCGCGAGGGTAGCCTCGATCACAGCGGCGCCGAGATCAGGCGCCGGAATGTCTTTGAGGCTCCCCCCGAAGGTACCGATTGCAGTCCGGACTGGACCGCAGAGAACGACCGAGCGCAGCGGCGACATATCGATAACCTCCCGAGGCCGGTTGACTTCAGCGCATATGCGCCGATATGAGAACATGTGCACGGATGTCAAGAGACGAGGATCTACGATGTCCACGGACGCGTTCCCAGGGCGTGACGACTGCAACTGCCTCGCTGTCCGCCAAGCCGCCCGGCACATCACGCAGTTCTACGATCAGTTTCTGGCACCGAGCGGTCTGCGCACGACGCAATTTTCGATCCTCGGAAGGCTGAGGCGACTGGGATCTATGACGATCAACGCCCTTGCTGCGGATCTCGTCATGGACCGAACAACCCTCGGACGGAACATCCTGCCGCTGGAACGCGACGGCCTTATCGCCGTCGTGAAGGGAAGCCGTGACCGCCGGAGCAAGGAGCTGCGGCTGACCGAGGCCGGTGAGGCTCGATTCCGGGCGGCGGTGAAGAGTTGGGCCCAGGCCCAGACGCAATTCGAGGCGGTGTTCGGCGCCAAGCGCACCATGGACATGCGTGCCCTCCTTCACGCCGTTGCCGCGACTGATCTCGGCACCGCCGGCGTCGGCGCGGAGAAGTAATCCCCGGGCCTCCGCTGGTCGAAGGGTCCTGACCTGCAATGCTCGATCGCGCGACCCTTGAGCAAGTCGGCGAGTGGTGGTCGGCCCAGATTGTCGCATTCGTTCACGGCGCGGCTGATGATGCCGCGGCGCCTCGGATCCCAATCTGATATTTCCAGCGTCGAGCCGACGCTGTCAAAATCCGCAATGAGTTAGGACGTCCGATGTCCGTGCCCTCATTCGAAGCAGCCGACAAGCCGCAACAGCGGAGCTTCTGGATCGCCGTGATCTGCGGGGCCGTGATCCTCACCATCGGGATTGGCGCGCGCCAAAGCTTCGGCATCTTTCAGAAGCCGATCGCAGCCGACCTCAAGGTCGGGCGCGAGCTGTGGTCGTTCGCCAACGCGCTGGCGATGCTGCTTATGGGCGCGCTCTCGCCGTTCGTCGGCAACCTCGCGGATCGCTTCGGCACGGCGCGGACCGTCGCCGCCGGTGGTGTTCTTTACGTCGTCGGCATGTTCATGATCGCCTTCGCGACCGAAGGGGTCACGCTCACGCTCGGCAACGTGTTGTGCGGCATCGGCATGGCGGGGGCGGGGTTCGGGCCGATCTTCGGCTCTATCAGCCGGCAGACCCCGCCCGCGAAACGCTCGATCGCGCTTGGTGTCGCGACCGCCGGCGGATCGTTTGGTCAATTCGCCATCGTGCCGTTCGCGTCGCTGCTGCAGTATCGGCTCGACAACTGGCACAGCACCATGTTCTTCCTCGGAGCGATGTCGATGGTAATGGTGCCGCTTGCCTTCGGATTGCGGGAACAACGTCTCACGGCCCCAAAGCAGGGTGCGGTTATCCCGCAAGGCACCAAAGACGCGCTGCAGGAGGCGTTCCAGACGCAAGGCTTCTGGCTGCTCACCATCGGCTTCTTTGTGTGCGGCTTCCACGTGACATTTATCGGTCTTCATCTCCCCTCGTACATTTCCGACAAGGCGGTCGGCATGTCGTTCTTCGGCCATCCGGTCTCGGCCCTTGAGCTCGGAGGTTGGGCCATCGGCCTTGTCGGCCTGTTCAACATCGCCGGCTCGTTTATCTGGGGCTGGCTCGGCAGCCGATTTCCCAAGAAGGACATGCTGGCGCTGCTTTACGCGTTGCGTGCGTTATCGTTTCTGATGTTTCTCGCGTTGCCGCTGTCATGGGTCTCGGTGCTGCTGTTCGCCGCCTCGCTCGGGTTCCTTTGGCTCGGCACCGTTCCGCTGACCAGCAGCCTCGTCGGTTACATGTTTGGCTCGACGCACATATCGATGCTGTGGGGGATCGTGTTCTTCAGCCATCAGCTCGGGAGCTTTCTGGGCGGCTGGGGCGCCGGCCGTCTCTACGACATCAAGGGCAACTACGATCTGATGTGGTGGATCGCGGTCGGGCTTGGTGTGTTCGCCGCCGTGATTAACTGGCGGATCCGCGAGCGGCCGGTGCCGCGGCTCGCGATGGCGGCAGCGCCGGCATGAGCACTACCGGCACGCGCATCCGAAACGGCGGCGTTGCCCGGCTCGTCCGCAACACGCGCGCCGAGCAGATAAGTCCCGCCGCCGAACCGTCACCCGCCAACACGCCCTATCGGCTGCTGTGGTCAACCGGGATCATCGCCTTCGTGCTTGGCATCGTCGCATTCGTGTTGTGGGGCATCAACGGCGCCGGCACCCTGTTCGATATGATCGTCACCCTCTGCACGTGAGCGTTGGGGCATCCGCAGGATTACCGGCAGGATGAGCCGCGACCAGTGCCGGCCGCGGCCGACCTCGTGATCGCGCTTTGTTCCGACATGGGGCTCCCGCCATCCTTTCCACCCCGCGCGGCGCGGACGACACCTGCCGCCCGCTTGCGGCCCGCTTCGCCCGGTTCCAGGAGCCGTGGAAGGCGGCGAACGCGTCGCCGCAATATTCGGCGGGGGGTTGTAAAAGGTCATTTCGAGCGAGGTCTAATGAGGCTGCACCAGCACATCCGGTACAGTGACACGGCCGCGCAGATCGGGCTGTTCGCCTGGGTGACGAGGGTCCTCGTTGCCGCCGATGTAAAACCAGGGCCAACCAAAAGAGGCGCCTCCGCGCACGCGGGTCACGTAATCGGGCGGGAGGTCGTCGCCGAGCCCGTCGCGCTCGTTGGTCGAGCACCACAGCTCGCCGGACGCGCGCTGCAGAGCCATCCCGACGCAGTTGCGCAGACCGGCCGCAAAGATCCGTTCGTCTTTGCCCGCCGGGGTGAAGACGAGGACATCGGCGCGCTCCCCCTCCAAATCCCACAGTGCGCCGATCGAACGCTCGGCATCGTTGCTGCGCGAGCCCACCGAGGCGAACATGCGCGTGCCGTCTTGGGAGAAGACGACGTCGCGGGTCCAACGGCCGCCTCGCGGCGATCCGGCGACGAGCGTCTCGGCGGGGCCGGTGGGCTGCAAATCGCCCGGCCGATAAGGAAAGCGGACGACCGCGTCCGTATTTGCGACATAGACATATCGCGGGTTCGCTCCGGGCGGCCAGAACGCAATGCC
>DATEQL010000281.1:0-12061 GCA_035272665.1 Allostellaceae bacterium | reverse complement strand
ATCGCGGTTGGCGGCTGGCTGGTTTTGCACCGCACCGGCATCGGGCGGATGGTCCGGGCGGCCTCCTACGACCGCGAAATTCTCGATGCGCTGGGCGCCAATGTCGGCGCCCTTTACACCGGCATGTTCGTGGTCAGCGCGTTTCTCGCCGGCCTGTCCGGCGCGCTGGTGACGCCGATCCAAAGCATCGTGCCCGGAATGGACGTACTGATCATCGTGCAGGCGTTCATTGTCGTCGTGATCGGCGGCCTGGGCTCGCTTTGGGGCACCTTCTGGGGCTCGGTGATCTACGGCCAGGTTCTCTCCTTTGGCATCCTGATTTTTCCCGGTTTCTCGCTTTTCTCGGTCTTCGCGCTGATGGCGGTGATCCTGATCGTTCGCCCGTGGGGCCTGTTCGGCCGGCCGCTGTGATCCGCCGCCGCTTCGGCCTCGTCGGAGGCGTTCCGTGGACCCTGATCGTCTTCCTGGCGGCGAGCACGGTGCCGTGGCTCGGCTCGCGCTACGACACCTTTCTCGCCGCCCAGATCGCGATCGACGCCCTCTTTGCGGTGAGCCTCAACCTGCTGCTCGGCACCACCGGTCTGGTCTCGTTCGGCCATGTCGCCTATTTCGGCGTTGGCGCCTATGTGTGCGGCATCCTGATGAAGACTTACGCCGTGCCGTTCACCCTCGCCTTCCCCGCGGCGGGGCTGGGCGCTGCAGCCTTCGCCCTGGTGTCGGGCTATTTCTGCGTGCGTTTGACCAGGATCTATTTTGCGATGCTCACGCTGGCCTTCTCGCAAATCGTCTGGGCGATCTGCTGGAAGTGGAACGACGTAACTGGTGGCGACCAGGGCTTGCCCGAGATCCCCTACCCCGACCTTGACTGGATGGCGGCGATCCCCGGGTTCGGTGATCTGCGGATCGGCGATCGCTTCTATCTCCTCACCCTCGTGCTGGTGGCGGTCTCGCTCGCGGTGCTGCGACAGATCACCCGCTCGCCCTTTGGCCGCATGCTGACGGCGATCCGCGACAATCCCGAGCGCGCCGCCTTTATCGGTCTCAATGTCCGCGCCTACCAACTCGCGGCGTTTGTCGTCGCCGGCGGGTTCGCCGGCCTCGCCGGCGCGCTTTACGGCATCTTCAACCGCGGCGTCTTTGCCGACTACGTCTTCTGGTCGAAATCGGCCGAGGTCATGATCATGACCATTCTCGGCGGCATGGATTATTTCTGGGGTCCGCCGGTCGGCGCGCTGGCGCTCGTCTGGCTCAACCAGGCGATCACCGACTACACCGAGTATTGGCCCTTCGTGCTCGGCACCTTGCTCGTCGTGTTGCTCTACGCCTTCCCCGGGGGCATCGTCGGCGGGCTCGTCGCCGGGTTCCACCTCGTGAGGCGCCGCTTGATCCCCAGCGGTGCTTGACTGGAATGCTTGACGTCCGCGAGCTGCGTAAGTCGTTCGGAGGCTTCGCCGCGGTCGGCGGGGTCAGCCTCAGGGTCGAGACGCGGCAGATCGCGGCGGTGATCGGCCCGAACGGCGCCGGCAAGTCGACGCTCTTCAACCTGATCACCGGCCATCTCGTGCCGGACGGTGGCCGGGTGCTGCTCGACGGTGATGACATCACCGGCGCGCCGCCGTACCGCATCTGCCGCCTCGGCATCGGCCGCTCGTTTCAGCGCACCAATATCTTCCCGCGGCTTTCGGTGTTCGAGAACGTGCAGGCCGCCTTCCTCGCCCATCGCGGCCGCGGCCGTAATTTCTGGTCCCATTCGGAGAATTTCTACCGCGAGGAGACCGCGGCTCTGCTCGCCTCGATCGGTCTCGGCGCCCAAGGGCAGGTGGTCGCCGGCACGCTCAGCTACGGTAACCAGAAGCAGCTCGAGCTCGGCCTGGCACTGGCGAGCGATCCGATGGTGCTGCTGCTCGACGAGCCGACCGCCGGCATGTCGGCGGGCGAGACGCACGAGACGATGCGGCTGCTCGAGCGCATCGCCGGCGAGCGCGGACTGACCCTCCTGTTCACCGAGCACGACATGGAAGTCGTCTTTTCGATCGCCGAGAAAATCGCGGTATTGCATCAGGGTCGGCTCCTCGCCGAGGGGACGCCCAACGAGGTGCGCGGCGATCCCGAGGTGCGTCGTGTCTATCTCGGCGAGCATTGAATGATGACGCCGCTGCTCGCGGTCGAGGACATCCACACCGCCTACGGCCTGAGCCGGGTGCTGTTCGGCATCTCGCTCGAGATAGCCGCCGGCGAATGCGTCTGCCTCCTGGGCCGCAACGGCGTCGGCAAGACGACGACGATCCGTTCGGTCATGGGCCTGACACCGCCGTCGAGCGGCCGCGTCTTATGGCAGGGCAGCGACATCACCGGCTGGGCGCCGCACCGGGTGGCGCGCGCCGGAATCGGCTTTGTCCCCGAGGACCGCCGCATCTTCGCCGAGCTCAGCGTCCGGGAAAACCTCGAGGTCGGCGCCCGCGCCGCGCGCCGGCCCGGGCGGTGGACGATCGCGGCCGTCGGCGAGCTCTTTCCGGTGCTGCGCGAGCGGCGCGACCAGCGCGGCGGGTTTCTGTCGGGCGGCGAGCAGCAGATGCTGACGATCGCCCGCACGCTGACCGGCAATCCCGAGCTCCTGCTTCTCGACGAGCCCTCCGAAGGCTTGGCGCCGCTCGTCGTCGACACCCTGTGCGCCAAGATCGGCGAATTGAAGGCGCAGGGCCTCACCATATTGCTGGCCGAGCAGCGCGTCGATTTCGCGCTCGCCCTCGCCGACCGCGTCTATGTCCTCGAAAAGGGCACGGTCCGCTTCTGCGGCGCCGCGACCGAGCTGCGCCAAGACAACGCCCTACTCGACCGGCTGCTGGCGCTGTAGCGGCGCTAAGAGCCCGACCCAAAAGCCTACGTACCCTAATCATCACCAGCAAAGGACCGCTTTCGAAACCCACAACGGCCGCTCAGCCTTGGCGGCGGGAACCGCTCTTCGTGCCCCATAGCGGCCGTCCATTTTCAGGCTGAGGATCGGTGGGATCGGGCGCAACCTCGCTCATGCAGATTAACGGCCCTGCTCGCCGCCGTAGCCATCGATCTTCTTCTCTCCCCGAAGAAATCCAAGAAAATCTATCTCTCTATATGCACACGTTTGGTAAATACTTAGCAATATCAGGTAATATTGAATACCGCTTTGCGTTGTTCGACCACCTATTACGTCGCGCAAATCGGCGAACGATTTAACTGCGTGTTCCGCATTGTTATTGTTCCACGGCACATTGTCGTAATCCAAAAACGTGAATAGCTTGTCCTGATTTTTTATCAACCGTCTCCGAACCCTTTGGGCTAATTCGGTATCGTATTTCCGGAGAAGCAGAGCGTCGTAGAACCGTGTCACCGCTATCTTGTGCTTTCTCAGGAAGTGAGTTTCAAGCCGAAGCGGTCTATCGTATCAATTATGGGTTCCAAAAGTTCTCCAAATTCACGAACGATTTCCTTTATTTCAACGTTAAAAGGTTCTCGATGAATATCGTCGTTCAAGTCCCGCATTAGGTGAATCAAGCATTTCTGCTGTGGAAAATTCAATGAATCGTATACTGAATAAAAATCAGACACTAACACTCCCTTGAAGGTTTCGAGAAATTTCGTGGCAACTTGCCCTTCACGCGTTTCTGACCAAATATATATTACTTCCTCCATGCTGGCAAAAACCCACACGTAGGAATCTTTTCCTCTTACACTTACATGTGTCTCGTCGGCGTGTATCAATTTGCCTTTCAGAATACTCTGATTTATTTCTTCATATGCATCGATATATGTCTCGACAGCTCTTCGCATCATGCGGCTAATCTCTTGCTGAAGCAAAGAATATCCAAACAATTGTCGCATGATTTTTGCAAGTTTATATTGAGATATGTTTAATTCTATGACGTTATAAACCTCGTAGGCCAAAACATTATCACCGTATCGGTGCCGTTTTACACGGCGAGCATCAGATGAAAACGACACACCACAACCTAGGCATTTGTAATGGTCAACTATGTATTTGGTAATCCATCGCCGTAGACCACCCTCAGAAAACCGAATGTCAAATAAGAGTCGGTGATGTCTACCATTCATTGATATACGTTTTGAATTACATGTTGGGCATTCACAGGGGCGAGACAAAACAATCGTCGTGTTGACACGGAGAGAGCGGCGGCTGTCCCGACATTTTCTTGTCGCGGCTCTCCGGAGGTATGCGTTTGACCGAATATATATTCGGTCACGTTGATAGTCCCAATACGCCGCGTCGTTGATTTTGGCGAACGCTGGCAGCGCGCTGTCGAATTTGCCCCAGGTTTGCTTAAAACCGACCTCCAGGCAACTGACATCGACTGCAGTGAGCCCGGACGCGCGGCCGCCGCATATGCGCACGAGGGCATCTGCAACCGTCGCGGCCGCTCGGCAGTCGTCCATGTTGTAGGCGATCAGTTCGCCCCTAAGCCCTTCGTCGCTGCCGAGTTCCCAGGCCCGCCTCAGCAATGGCGCCGCAGCGCCCGAAGCTCGCGGCCATGTCCATTCGAACCCAAGGTATTGGCCGATTTCCTTGAGGCTGTTCGAAAACGTCGGGAAATAGAATTTTCCGTAAATGCAGCCCAGGAGGTTGACCGACGTTTCGATCAGCCGATCGACAAATTCCACGTCGTCAGGCGCCGATATGTAGCGATCCTTCATCTTCCTGAGAAACCGGGCTTCGTACGCGCCGTAGCTGACGATCTGGGCATTCCCAATCGCTTTGAGCGTCCGCAGGCAGTCCTCCCATATTGCGCGCTCGCCATCCAATCCGTCGGCCCAGAACGAGTGCTCTACCGTTTCCCCACCGCTTTCGAACCGAAGCCCGACAAGGTAGTAGAAATCCCTATCCGGCATCCCTTCAACGTCGAGGAAAGTAGTGACGCGCTCGAACTTTAGCGACGGGGCTCCGACCACATGGATCTGATTCTTCTTAATCGCCAGGGCCTTGAGTTTGTGATCGTTCCTAGGGGCCGGGGTGGCGCGTTTGGTGGATACGGCGGGACGCTCGGCGTTAGGTTTGCCGCGCTTTCGTCGGCGCGGCCGATAGCCGTAGGACAGCTGCGCTATCGTGAAGATGCCCTTGGCATTGCATTTCGCCCGCTCCTTGCCGGTCATCGCGCTAAGCAGGCTCAAATCGTCTCGTTCTACAGCGAGGCCGCGACACCTCGGCTGGAAGTCGCAGACGGCGCAATGCCTGTTCAGAACGAGCGGAGGCGGCTCCCGACCGCGGCAAGTCGCTCCGATCGCTTCGATGATCTCGCGAGTCCGGGCCACGTGGTTCTCAATCTTCAGAGTTTTGCGGCGGTTCCCCTCGCCGTAGATAAGTGTTCCGGTATCTGCGAGTATCCCGGTAGCTTGCGACAGTGCAAGTGCACCGAAACAGACGACTAGGCTGTCGGAAACGTCCAGCTTGTCCCGGGGTATAAGCAAAACGGGGACAAAGGTGCGGGATGGCTTTGATTTCTGCGGTTGGCGGCCTCCCGGTCTGTGCGGCGGCAGCGCAAAGTCATAGACGGCTGTTTCGCAGTCGACATCGTGAGTGATGGTCGCATAGTCGGGGCCGCGCCACAGCTGTACGAACTCCAGAGGTTCGGCCTCCTCGGCACCGACGTGCAGGCGCCGCTTCGCCATGGCTTTATACATAGACGACATGCGCGCTTCGACTTCGGCGAAGAAAGTGCCCGGTGGGGACTCGCCGATCGCCAAGAGATGCGCTTTCGTCGGACATTTGATGAATGCGGAAAATACCGCGGCCGTGATTGAGTTGCTCGCGTCCATAGCTGCCGATTGTGCCGGAGTTTCGGCGGGCACGATACGCAAGCAATGCTCGGATCAAATGCGGTCTCCTACCACCGTCAGTATCTTGTGGCCCCCGGCCGCGTTTCCGATGCGCGTCAGTACCCACCGGGACAGCGGACCGCATCCGAAGGTCCCCTTTGAGTCGAACGCCGCGGTTCGCTCGCCGTGGCGGGAACGGCCGTTATCGGCGCGTTCCCGTCGTTGCCGGCGCTCCGGCGAAGGTCTCTTCACCATGCTTTACAGACCTCCATCATCACGACCTACGCCCTGGCGAGCCGCCTGAGGGCCAGTTGGATGGAGGCGAGGGTAACGAAGGTGGCCAGGGTTTCGGCAAGGTTTTCGAAGTCCTTGGCGAGACGCCGGTTTCGTCCGAACCAGGAGAAGGTGCGCTCGACCACCCAACGGTGCGGGAGAACGACGAAGCTCTTCGTGTCGTCGCTCGGCTTGACGATCTCCAGGCGCAGCAGCGGCACCTTTGCCACCGCAGCTACAGCTTGCCAGGCGTTGTAGCCGCCATCAGCCCAGATCAGTTCGAGCCAAGGGAAGCGCCGGCGTATCTTGTTGAGGACCAGCCCGGCCCCGTCGCGGTCCTGGATCGCGGCGGAGTGGGCCACGACCCGCATCGGCAGCCCTTCGCTGTCGACCAAGGCGTGGATTTTGCGGCCCTTCACCTGCTTGCCGGCGTCGTAACCCACCTGGTTGTCTTTACCGCCCCTTTTCCGCCGATTTGACCGATTGGCTGTCGAGAGCCGCAGCCGACGGGCTGGCCTCGTGGCCCATCCGCTCGCGCAGCGCCATATGTAGCTCGGCCCAGATCGCCTCCCAGGTGCCCTCGCGCTGGAAACTTGCGGAAGATGTTGTAGACCGTCGAGCGGGGCGGAAAGCCGTCGCGCGGCAGATAGCGCCAGGGGCAGCCGGTGCGCAGCAGATAGAGTACGGCGCTCATCGCCGCCCGCATGTCGGTCTTGCGTGGTCGTCCGCCCGGCGATGCCTCGGGGATCAAGGCCTCCAGCCGCGCGGCCCGGATCCCTCAGATCGCTCGGATAACCCTCGCCCGATATATCCGACTGTGTTCCTCCGTCCACATCGCTGTTCGCCGTCACCGTGAGCCCTGTAGCCGTCAATCACGCGATTCGGCGCCGCGCAACACGCTTTTGGGTCAGGCTCTGAGAAGGCGGCGTAGGTGTGACCCCTCCGCGGTGGTTCCAGTCGGCGTTACTCCCAGGGAACTGCGGCGCGAGTGCCGCCGTTATGATAGATGTAGCAAAAGCGTCTTTTCGCGGAGTAGGTCGCATGGCCGGCGGAATAGGAGAGCCTGCGGGACAGTTCGGGCCCGCGGCCCGCGCCGATGGTGGAGAGCCGGGCCTCGAGCGCGCGAAAACGATCCTGACCGAGGTCCTCGACGCGACCCGCTCGGCTGTCGAAGCGCTGCTGGACGAGCAAAAGCAACAGGCGGCGGAACGGGTGAAGGGGATCGCCGTTGCCGTGCGGTGCGCGGCGCAATCGCTCGAACGGTCCGACAGTCGAGCGATCGCGCGCTACGCCGAGCGGGCCGCTGATCAGATCGAGGGTTTCTCCCTCCTGATCCGCGAGCGGCGTTGGGGCGAGATCGTCGCCGACACCAGAAATTTTGCGCGACGTCGACCGTCGCTTTTCCTGCTCGGCGCGGCCGCCGCCGGCTACCTCGCCGGCCGCTTGCTGTCGGTTCCGACCGATCGTCAGCGGCCGGGGACGATACCTCGGGGCTTCGACCTCTCGCCGCATCGCGGCGAGACCGACGAGATCACCGCGGCGATCGCAACGGCGACGGCGCAGCCGGCCAGCGGCAACAGCAAAATCGCCGGTTACGGAGTGGCCGCGGAGACGGAGACCCGGTGATGGCATCGGACGCGGACGGCCTCGGATCGGAGGGCGCCGCCGCGCGGCCTAAATTCGACCGTTCCATTGCCGCGCTGCTGGCGGATCTTGCCGCGCAGGTAAGATCGCTCGTGCGGCAGGAAGTTGCGCTGTTCAAGGCTGAGCTCCTGGAGAAGCTCGGCCTGATCGGCCAGGGTGTCGGCGCGATCGCCATCGGGGCGCTGATCGCGTTCAGCGGGTGGCTGGCACTCGTCGCCGCCGCGGTGCTCGGCCTTGCGATCGTTGTCGCACCGTGGCTCGCCGCTTTGATCGTCGGGCTCGTCGTGCTCGGGGTCGGTGCTGCCCTGCTCTATTTTGGCAAGAGCCGGCTCGATGCCAAAGCGCTCGCGATGCGGCGGACACTCAATTCGCTCCGTGAGGACGAGGCGTGGGTGCGGGAACGAGTCTCGTGACCCCGGGCGGGGGCTCGCGGGACCGCGGCGAGCCGCGAAAGCCGGCGGAAGAAATCGAGGACGAGATCCGCTGCACCCGGACCGAACTCGGTCTTACCCTCGACGCCTTGGCGCACCAACTCGCGCCGCGCCAGCTTTTGGGAAAGAGTATCGGCATGATTACCGAGTCCATCAAGGGAAGTAGAGCTGTCCGGATCGGTTTCGGCGAGGCGGTTCGCGCCAATCGGCTCCCCCTCGCGCTAATCGGCACCGGCGTCGCCTGGATGATCGCCCGCAATCTCCCGACCGCCGGCGGCAGCGCGGAGGGTCATGCCGCGTCCAGCAAGTGGGCCTCCGATCCCAAGAGCGACGCCCCCGGGGGGTCGCTGCGCGCAGCTGTTGAGCGGAACCCGCTGCTGATCGGGCTCGTCGGTCTCGTCTCCGGGGCGGTTCTGGCAGCGCTGTTGCCGGCGACGAAGCGCGAGCGGGAATGGGTCGGCGAAACACGCGAGGAGCTGTGGAAAAAGGCCGAAGAGGTCGGTCACGAGGCCGCCGACGGGGTGCGCAACCTGGCCGAACACAAGGCCTGCGCGGCCGACGGTTGACCGCAGATGCTTTGGCGGGGAAATCCGGGAGTGGCCCGGGCAAACAGCGGGGGAAAGAGATGATGCGCTGGATCGCTTCTCGGCATGCGATGGCTCTGGGTCTCGGCGTCTTCGCTCTTTGCACTGCGGGCGGGGCCAAGGCACAGATCCCGAACGAGCCCGCCGAGATCAATGCCTGCGTCTGTCTTCAGCAAGCAAGCGCGGCACTGGGGTCGGAAAAGGACGCCAGGGCCCAGGCGCTCACCGCGGCCAACCGGGAACTTGCCGATCTGGATGCCCAACTGGCGGCCGAGCGGCCCCGGGTCGACGTCAACAATCCCGACTCGGTCTCCCGCTACAAGGCGTTGCTCGATCGCCACGATGCCGCTTACGGGCAGATTGATCCGGCCCAGTCGGCCGCGGCACAAGCCGTCGCCCGCTATAATGCGAGCGTCGACGGGTACAACCGGCGCTGCGCCGGCCGCCCGTTTAATTCGCACCTGGAGGCCGAAATCCAGGCACATCCGAACTGCCCGCCGCCTCAGTGAGTAGACCCAGTCAGTCGGCGCTCACCGGATAAAGAGTTTCCGGAGAGATCTGCGGCTCGGCGATAACTGCCCACGCGCCGTTTCGCCAAGCGCGGAAAAAGCAGCTGCGTCGCCCGGTGTGGCAGGCGACACCCGTTTGATCGACCAGCAGCAGCACGGCATCTCCATCACAATCCAGGCGCATCTCACGCAACAGCTGAACCTGCCCGGAGGTCTCGCCCTTGCGCCACAGCTTTGCGCGCGAACGCGACCAGTAGCAGGCGCGGCCCTCGGTCAAGCTCACGCGGATCGCCTCGCGGTTCATCCACGCCATCATCAGGATTTCGCCGGTGTCGTGCTGCTGCGCGATCGCCGGCACGACACCGTCCGGGCCAAACTTGATCTCCGTCAACGCGCGCTCGATGGAATCCGTCACTTCAGTCATCCCGAGAAGAGTCGGACGCGGTCGGTCAGGCCTGGTAGGCTCGCGGTGGCGGCGAACCGGCGATCGGCGTGGGTGTCATGGCGGAGAGCAAACGCCAGGTAAAGGCAATCGTAGACTGGGTGGCCGATTTCCGTGACGAGCTTAGCGCCCGCTCGAAATGCGGCTCGATCGGGAGCGATGCAACCGGCGCTGTCAAGCAGCTCGGAGAAATTTGCGGCCGCTTCATCGTTGCTGATTTCGCCGGTCCGCACGTGCCGCCACAGCGCGGTTGCCGCTTCGGCGAGCCACACAACGGGCGCGATCAGCTCCTGGTCGCGAAGTGCCACGGCCGCTTCGCTTCTGGTTTCATCGAGGACCCATTTCAGCGCTACCGAAGCATCGACGACGATTCTCACCGCTCATCTCGATCCTGGCGGATGAGCTCCTCCGATGGGACCGAGATGCGGCCCCGCGTTGCGGCGCGGAGGGCCGCGGCGCGTTGCCAAAATCCGGCACGCACGGGCCGCAAAGCGTCCTCCAATATGATGCGATGCTCGGCTTCGGCGCTCCGCCCGTGTTCGGCGGCCCTACGCTTCAACGCTTCCACGACGTCCTGGGGAACGTCCCGCACCGAGAGCTGAGGCATGATCCGCGCCGCTGTAATACTGCTATCAGTTGATAGCGAACACGCCACGGAACATCCAGCAGGAGCCTTGGGGTAGCACCGGTGTCGCCGACATACTAAGTTCGTGGCCGAGAGACCGGGCCCCGGCCAGTGCGGACGCCTGCGGCTCGTCGCCCTCTCCCGCCGGGAGAGGGATTTTTGCGATTGGGATTGCCTGCTGGATGTCCACCCTGCCTGCCTCCGTCACCGACACGCTCGCCTTGCTCGGCAGTGCCGATTACATCGCGGATCGCAGTCTGGCGACGGCGGTGCACCTGGCATTGCATTTGAAGCGGCCGCTGTTTCTCGAAGGTGAGGCGGGGGTCGGCAAGACCGAGATCGCCAAGGTGCTGGCGACGGCGCTCCAACGCCGGCTCATCCGTTTGCAGTGCTACGAGGGTCTCGATGTCGCGTCGGCCGTCTACGAGTGGGACTATGCGCGCCAGATGATCGAGATCCGCCTCGCCGAGGCGGCCGAGGAGGACCGCGGAGAAATCGAGAGCACGATCTTCTCCGACCGGTTTCTGATCAAACGACCATTGTTGCAGGCGCTGGCGCCGGAGATCGAGGGTTCGCCGGTATTGCTGATCGACGAGCTCGACCGTACCGACGAGCCGTTCGAGGCGTACCTGTTGGAGCTGCTTTCCGACTTCCAGGTAACGATCCCAGAAATCGGCACGATCCGCGCCGAGCAGCCGCCGATCGTGATCATCACCTCGAACCGGACCCGCGAGATCCACGATGCGCTGAAGCGGCGCTGTTTTTACTATTGGGTCGATTATCCGACCGCCGCGCGCGAACTCGAGATCCTGAAGCGCAAGGCCCCCGGCGCCGGCGACAGCCTGTCGCGCGAGGTCGTCGGCTTTGTCCAAAAGCTGCGTGGGATGGATCTCTTCAAGCTTCCCGGCATCGCCGAGACGATCGACTGGACCGAGGCGCTGATGCAGCTCGACGTGCTCGAGCTGACCCCGCACGCGATCAACGATACCTTGGGCGTGCTGCTCAAGTATCAGGACGACATCGCCCGGCTGCACGGCAGCGAGGCCGCCCGGTTGTTGGAGCAGGTCAAGGCCGAGGCCGCCGCTGCGGTAAGAGTGTGAGCGTATGCCTCAAATCATCGTCATGACCGGGCTTGACCTGGTCATCCACGAACCCGCCGAGCTCGCAGGGCGTGGATGGCCGGAATTGGTCCGGCCATGACGTAGGGGCGTCGGGCCGGCGCCGATGGCTTCGTCGGCTTTAAGACCTCCGTCATCCGAAGCCGGCGGGTCGCTGCTCGCCAATCTGATGCATTTCGCGCGCACCTTGCGCGCCGCGGGGCTGCCGGTCGGGCCGGGCAAGGTCATCGACGCCGTCGCCGCCGTCACGACGATCGGCATTACCGATCGCCGCGACTTTTATTGGACGTTGCATGCGGTGTTCGTGAACCGCCCCGACCAGCGGCTGATCTTTGATCAGGCTTTTCACGTTTTCTGGCGCAACCCCGACCTGTTGAAAAAGATGATGGGGCTGGTACTGCCGGAATTGCGCATCGCGGGCGAAGAGGACCAGGGGGCGGCAATGGCCCGACGGTTGGCGGAAGCGCTTCATCCCGACAGAGGTGAGGGCGGTGAAAGCGACGAGACCGAAACCGAGCTCGACGCGGCGATGACCTTTTCCGACCGCGAGCAGCTGCGGGGCATGGATTTCGAAAAGATGTCGCTCGAAGAGCTGGCGCGCGCCAAGGCTGCGATTGCCCGGCTTCGGCT
>DATEQL010000280.1:0-6460 GCA_035272665.1 Allostellaceae bacterium | reverse complement strand
GGCCGCGACCGGCGGATCGAGCGTCACGGATTGGGTCGCGACGGGCGTATCGATCGACACCCGCACTCTCGCTGCGGGCGATCTGTTCGTCGCGCTGCGCGGGCCGAACCACGACGGCCACTGTTTCGTCGGCGCGGCTTTCGAGCGCGGCGCCGCTGCTGCGATGGTGGACCGCGAGATATCAGATCTATCGACGGCGCCGCTACTGCGCGTTGCGGAGACATGCGCTGGCCTCGCCTCTCTAGGCGCGGCAGCCCGCAGGCGCAGCGACGCCCGGATCCTCGGGATTACAGGCAGTGTCGGCAAAACCGGTACCAAGGAGGCATTGCGTTTGGCGCTTGCTGCCTGCGGCCCAGCCTTTGCATCGTCCGGTAGCCTGAACAACCACTGGGGCGTGCCGCTGTCGCTCGCCCGGATGCCGCCCGACGCCGCTTACGGCGTTTTCGAGCTGGGCATGAACCATCCCGGCGAGATAGGCGTTCTCACTCGGCTGGTGCGGCCGCACGTCGCGGTGATCACGACGGTCGCACCCGCCCATCTCGACTTTTTCCCCTCGGTTGAGGCGATCGCGGATGCCAAGTCCGAAATCTTTCTCGGGCTCGAAGCCGGCGGCGTCGCTGTGCTGAACCGCGACAATCCGTACTATGAGCGGCTTGCAGCAGCGGCGATGCGTGCCGGCGCGGCCGCGGTGGTTGGTTTTGGCGCCCACCCCGAAGCCACGGTCCGAGTCCTCGATTGTGTAACCGAGCCGCACGGCAGCACTATCGACGTCGCGCTTTCGGGCTTCGTTGTGCGCTGTCGCCTCCCGGTGCCAGGACGGCATTGGGTCATGAACACGCTTGCCGTCCTCGCTGCAGTAACAGCAGCCGGGGCCGACCCGAGTCGCGCCGCCGAAGCACTGGCCGGGCTCGAGGAACTGCCAGGGCGCGGTCGGCGATACGAACTTTCGTGGCGGGGCGGTGTGTTGAGCTTGATCGACGAAAGCTATAATGCAAGCCCGGCGGCGGTGTGCGCCGCGCTCGCCGTGCTCGCCGGTATTCCACCTGCCGTTGGCGCGAGGCGGGTCGCGGTGCTCGGCGACATGCTGGAGCTTGGCGAGGCGACCGAGCGCCTTCACCGTGAACTCGCCGAGCCGCTCGCCGCCACTAAGGTTGATCGCGTCTTTCTGATCGGGACGGCTGTCGCGGCGCTTTACGATGCCCTGCCCGAGTCTAGACGGGGCGGGTTGTGGCCCGCCGCCGACGAGGCCATCCCTGAATTGCTTCGCTTCTTGCAAGCCGGCGATGTCGTCATGGTCAAAGGCTCACGCGGCGTCGGCCTCGGCCCCATCGTGGAGCGGCTACGCGCGGAGTCGGTCCGGCCAGAAACATGATCGCATGCTTTACCCGCTGTTTTTCCCTCTCGCGGATCAGTTTCAGGCCTTCAACCTGTTCCGCTATATCACGTTCCGGTCGGGCGGAGCCGCCGTCACTGCGCTGCTGATCAGCTTTCTGTTCGGCCCGCATATCATCGCCTGGTTGCGATCGAAACAGACCAATGGGCAGCCGATACGCCCGGACGGTCCTGACGGACATCTGAAGCGCAAGAAGGGGACGCCGACGATGGGCGGCTTCTTGATTCTGCTGGCGCTGACGATTTCGACCTTGCTGTGGGCGGATCTGGCAAACGCTTATGTCTGGATCGTGCTGCTGGTCACCGTCGGATTCGGTCTGATCGGCTTTTTCGATGACTACAGAAAGCTTCACCGGAATTCGCACCACGGGCTTTCCGGTCGAACCAAGCTCGGCCTGGAAATTCTGCTCAGCGCTTTCGCGTGCGTCGCCGTTACCTATGTCACCCCGCCGGGGCTCGCCAATGCGCTTGCCTTGCCCTTTTTCAAAAACGTGCTGATCGAGCTCGGCTGGTTTTTTGTGCCGTTTGGGGTTTTGGTGATCATTGGCGCTTCGAACGCGGTTAACCTCACGGATGGGCTCGACGGGCTCGCCATCGTCCCCTCGATGATCGCCGCCGCCTGCTTTGCCCTGATTGCCTATCTCGCCGGTAATGCGATCTTTGCCAACTACTTGCAGATCCATCACGTCGCCGGCGCGGGCGAGCTCACCGTCTTTTGCGGTGCGATGGTTGGAGCGAGCCTGGGTTTCCTCTGGTTCAATGCGCCACCGGCCATGGTCTTTATGGGCGATACGGGATCGCTGTCGATCGGCGCTGCCCTTGGGACGATCAGCGTCGTTACAAAGCACGAACTCGTGCTGGCGATCATCGGCGGGCTGTTCGTTCTCGAGGCAGTCTCGGTCATAGTTCAGGTCGCGAGCTTCAAAATGACAGGACGCCGCGTCTTCCGCATGGCGCCGCTGCACCATCACTTCGAGCAGAAGGGCTGGGAAGAGCCGACCATCGTCATCCGGTTTTGGATCATCGCCTGGATTTTGGCGATCGCCGGGCTCGCCACGCTGAAATTGCGGTGAAACCGCCATGATCGCGGAAGTCACCATACAGATGGTAGCAGAGCTTAATTACTTATGCTACATATTGGGATCGGAGAGTTGCATCGCCTCGCCCCACCATGCGATAGAGGAGTTCCCTGCTAGCTTCGATTACAAGCCTCGGGCTACGCGCCGCGAGGATCGATACGAATGAAGTTCGCCCGCATCGACCAGAGTCCGGTGGCGCGCTGGTGGTGGACGGTCGATCGCTGGAGCCTCGCCGCGCTGGGCATGCTGATCGGGTTCGGCGTAGTCTTGAGCTTGGCGGCGAGTCCCGCGGTTGCCGAGCGGATCGGCTATGACGAGCTTCACTTCGTCCGCCGCCACCTTGCCATGCTGCCGTTGGCGTTGAGCGTGATGTTCGCCGTCTCGCTACAGTCGCCGCGGACGATCCGCCGCATCGCGGTCATCGGGTTCATGGTCGCGCTGGTGCTGTTGTCTCTGACCCTTGTCGTTGGCGCCGAGATCAAAGGCGCGAGACGGTGGATCAATCTGCCGGGGCTGTCGCTGCAACCGTCCGAGTTCGTCAAGCCGACCTTTGCCGTGGTCGCCGCGTGGTTGTTCGCCGAGCAGAAGCTGCGCCCTGGTTTTCCCGGCAATCTAATTTCCATCGCGCTCTTTCCTGCGGTCTGCGGCATGCTGATCAAGCAGCCCGATATCGGTATGGCACTCGTCGTCGCAATCGTGTGGTTCGCACAATTCTTTATGGCTGGGCTGCGGCTCTACTGGGTGGTGGCGGGTGCTCTTGCCGGGCTCGGGGGGCTCGTGGGTGCCTATCTCTATCTGCCGCACGTCAGGGTCCGGGTCGATCATTTCCTAGACCCGGCGGCTGGTGACAGCTATCAGGTAAACCGCTCGATCGAGGCCTTTGCCAATGGTGGACTGTGGGGTCGTGGTCCCGGCGAAGGCCAGGTGAAGGATGTCCTACCCGACGCACACGCCGATTTTGTCTTCGCGGTCGCCGGCGAAGAATTCGGCCTCGTCGTCTGCCTCGTTGTTGTGGGCCTATTCGCCTTCATCGTCCTGCGGGGCTTTTCGCGCCTGTCTCAGGAAGGGAGCTTGTTCGTGCTCCTCGCCGCGACCGGCTTGTTGATCCAGTTCGGGCTTCAGGCTGCGATCAACATGGCATCGAGCCTGCATTTAATTCCGACCAAAGGAATGACGCTGCCTTTCCTGTCGTACGGCGGATCCTCGATGCTCGCGCTCGGACTCGGCATGGGAATGATGCTCGCGCTGACCCGCCGCCGTCTTGCGGGAAGCGCTCTGTGAGCATGTCCTTCGTGCTCGCTGCCGGCGGCACCGGTGGACATCTGTTCCCGGCAGAGGCGCTCGCGGGAGAGCTGCTCGGCCGCGGCAGCAGAGTCCATCTTCTGAGCGACCGGCGAGTGGATGCCTTTGCCGGACGCGTTCCTGGGATGGAAGTCCATCGCGTGCGCGCCGGGCGGTTCGACGGCGGACCTAGTCAGGCAATCAAAGCGCTCGCCGAACTGGCCCTCGGAATTGTGCAGGCACGTCAGCTGCTGCGTCGGCTGGCCCCGGCCAAGGTCATCGGCTTTGGCGGCTATCCTTCGGTCCCGACGATGCTGGCGGCCGCGTCTCTCCGCCTGCCGACGATTCTTCACGAGCAGAACGCGGTACTCGGCCGGGCCAATCGGCTGCTTGCGCCGCGAGTTCAGCTGATCGCTATGGGGTTTCCAGCGACCGCAGGTCTGCGCCCTACCGATCGCGCCCGTTCCGTCCATACAGGAAATCCGGTGCGGCCGGCGATCCTGGCGGCCGGCACCGCAGGCTACAGAGCGCCGGAACCTGGCCGGCCGATCGAGCTGCTGATCCTGGGTGGAAGCCAGGGAGCGCGCGTCCTGAGCGAGGTCATACCGCCGTCTCTGGCGGTCTTGCCAACCCGGCTGCGCGAAGTGCTGCGTATCAGCCAGCAGGTGCGCCCGGAGGATCTCGCGGCGGTGGCAGAGATTTATCGGGGAAATGGCATCGCCGCGGACCTGAATGTCTTTTTCGACGATGTACCAGCGAGGCTGGCGCGGGCACATCTGGCGATCTGCCGCGCCGGCGCCTCGACCGTGGCCGAACTCGCCGCGACCGGTCGGCCGGCAGTGCTGATCCCCTATCCGCATGCGACCGACGATCATCAGACCGCAAACGCCCGAGCCTTTGCCGAGGCGGGCGGTGGCTGGGTCATGCCGCAATGTGGCGTGACCCCGGACGCCCTAGCCTCTCGCCTCGGGGGGTTATTGGCTGATAGAGCGGCGTTGTCAGCAGCGGCGCAGCGGGCCGGCAGCTTCGGCCGGCGCGATGCGGCCCAACGTCTGGCGCGGCTCGCTCTAGATCTCGATCCTCCCGGCGAACGCGCCGAGTTGCCGGGGTGCGCAGCATGAAGGCGCTTCCTCTGACGATCGGCCCGCTCCATTTCGTCGGCATCGGCGGGATCGGCATGAGTGGTATTGCCGAGGTGTTGCACAATCTCGGCTATCGGGTCCAGGGCAGCGATCTTGCGGACAGCGCCAACGTACGGCGACTCATCGATCTCGGGATCCCTGTCGCAATCGGACATGATGCCGAGAATCTGGGCGCGGCAGAGGTCGTCGTTATCTCCTCCGCGGTCAAATCCGACAATCCGGAGGTCGTAGCGGCACGAGTGCGCCGCCTGCCGGTGGTTCGGCGCGCCGAAATGCTCGCTGAGCTGATGCGGCTTAAATGGTCGCTGGCAATCGCCGGGACCCACGGCAAGACCACGACGACTTCGATGATCGGCACGCTGCTCGAGACCGCGCAGCTCGACCCGACTGTGATCAATGGCGGCATCGTCAACGCTTACGGCACCAACACCCGCCTAGGGGCGGGCGATTGGATGGTGGTCGAGGCCGACGAGAGCGACGGCACCTTTACACGACTGCCGGCGACGATCGCGATCGTCACCAACATCGATCCCGAGCATCTCGATTTCTATGGCAGCTTCGACGTACTGCGCCAAGCCTTTGAGACCTTTGTCGGCAACATTCCATTCTATGGCTTCGCTGCGCTGTGCATCGATCATCCCGTCGTGCAGGGGATCATCCCCAAGCTATCGGACCGCCGCGTCCTGACCTACGGATTCAGCCCACAGGCCGATATCCGCGCCGTCGATGTCCAGCTCGGGCACGACGGCGCCCGGTTTGACGCCGTCGTGTCCGACGCGTTATCGGATCGGGGACGTACGATTCCCGATCTCTTCCTACCGATGTTCGGCCAGCACAACGTGCAAAATTCGCTCGCGGCGGTCGCCGTCGCCGAAGCATTGGGGCTCGGCGACGATGCGTTGCGGGTCGCGCTGCGTAGCTTCAAGGGAGTGAAGCGGCGCTTCACGAAGACGGGTGAGTGGAATGGGGTGACTGTGATTGATGATTACGGACATCACCCGGTCGAGATAGCAGCGGTGCTGAAGGCTGCGCGCGCGATTGTCGAGGGCAAGGTGCTCGCCGTGGTTCAGCCGCATCGCTTTACCCGCGTGTCGCACCTCTTCGACGGGTTTTGCACCTGCTTCAACGATGCTGATATCGTTCTCGTCGCGGATATATACGCCGCAGGCGAAACCCCGATCGAAGGAGTGACGCGGGAGGCAATCGTCGCCGGGCTGATCGAGCACGGCCATCGCAACGTGCGCCCCCTTACCCGCCCGCAGGATCTTGCCCCGCTCGTTTGCGAGCTGGCGAGGCCGGGCGACATGGTCGTGTGCCTGGGGGCGGGCTCGATCACCAATTGGGCGAACAGCCTGCCGGGCGAACTCGCGCAGCATTGGTCCCCGAGCCGCCGGAAATGACGGCACGGCGCGAAGGCTCGAGGTCGGCGCTACTCGCTCGGCTTCCTCCGGTAAGGGGCAGGCTGACCGAGAATGCGCCGATCGGCAGGCAAACCTGGTTCGGGGTCGGCGGTCCGGCGGAAGTAATGTTCCGGCCCGCCGACGCCGAGGATCTCGCCGCCTTTCT
>DATEQL010000279.1:0-4729 GCA_035272665.1 Allostellaceae bacterium | reverse complement strand
AATGTTTACGGTCGGGGTCAAGGCCGGGGTCGAGCCGCTTGCCTTATGGGAAGCGGTTCGCGACGGCGCCGGCGGCCGGCGGCGGACCTTCGACGGGCTGGTCGATCAGTTCCTGCCCGGCAAATACGAGCCCGCCGCCTTCGCGCTGCGCCTGGCCCACAAGGACATGTCGCTCGCCACGCAATTGGGCCGCGACTTCAATGTGCCAATGCGGATCGCCAACTTGGCACTCGCCGAGCTCAGCGAGGCGCTCAATCGCGGCTGGGGCGATCGCGACTCGCGCTCACCGATGGTAATTCAGCAGGAGCGCGCCGGAGTCGAGATCCGCGTCGACCCGCAGCGGCTGGTCGAAGCCCTCAAACGCGATCCGCCATAAGACCAGGGTATCCCAGGCGCGGCTTACAACCATCGCACGGACGGCCGCGACGCCGGTTTCCCCGACCGGGTGCCCGGCGCTATAGTGAGGCGCGGTCGGTGGTCCGCGGATCTCGAGAGGAGTGCGCAAGATGGATGGAATGGGCGTCGAGCTGGATTGTCTCGAAGGCGTTCGGGTTGTCGATTTTACGCAATTCGAGGCGGGCCCGTCCTGCACCGAGGCGCTCGCCTGGCTCGGCGCCGAGGTCGTCAAGATCGAGAACCCGAGGACCGGCGATCCGGGCCGGCGGTTGCTCCCGGGCAAGCCTGATAACGACCCCTGGTATTTTCACCAATTCAACGCCAACAAGAAGTCGGTCACCCTCAACCTGAAATCCCCGCGCGGGCTGGAGATCGTCAAGGACCTGCTGAAGAAAGCGGATGTCACCGTCGAGAACATGGCGCCCGGTACGATCGAAAGGCTCGGGCTCGGCTGGGACGTGGTTCACGGACTGAACCCGCGCATCATCTATTGCCAGGTCAAGGGCTTTGGCGAGGGTAGCCCGTACGAAAAGAATCTGGCGTTCGATATGATCGCGCAGGCCGCGGGCGGCCCGATCAGCGTCACCGGCGATGCCGACCGTCCGCCGGTCAAGCCGGGTCCCTCGTTCGGCGACACTGGCACCGGCATGCTGATGGCGGTCAGCATCCTGGGGGCGCTCTATCGACGCGACCGTACCGGCAAGGGCCGGCGGCTGCAGGTGGCGATGCAGGACGCGATGGTCCACTATATGCGGGTGCCGTTCTCGCGCACCCAGCTGAGCGGGCAGGCCCAGATCCGTGGCGGCAGCAGTCGGTCGAGCCGCTTACTCGCGCCCTCGGCGCTCTACCCGTGCAAGCCCGGCGGGCCGAACGACTACGTCTACGTCTTCACCAGCCGCGCCAACCCCGAACACTGGACGCGGCTCTTAAAGGCGATCGGCCGCGAGGACCTGATCGGCGATCCGCGCTACGACACCGGGCCGGCGCGCGGCGAGCGCGCAGCCGAGGTCGACGAGATCATCGCCACCTGGACCCGCCAGCACACCAAAGAAGAGGCGATGAAGATCATCGGCGGGGCCGGGGTGCCGGCCGGCGCGGTGTTCGACACGCTCGAGCTGCTAAACGACCCCTCGCTCGCCGAGCGCGGGATCATGCAGAAGATCGAGCACCCGACGACCGGCAAGCTGACGGTTCCCGCGTGGCCGGTTCGTTTCGACGGCACGCCGCCGCGCGTCAAGCCCTCGCCGCTGCTCGGCCAGCACAATGCCGAAATCCTCGGCGGCTGGCTCGGCATCGGCACCGGCGAGGTCGAAGCGTTGCGCGCCGAAGGGATCGTCTGAGACCGGCCCTCTCCCTACGTGCCCCTTGTCCGCGGGGCACAGTTGGGGCGGGGGATCCGCACTCACGACAGCCAGCGCTTGCGGCGCCGGTAGTGTTTGAGGTCGCGGTAGGATTTACGCGCGCCGACCTCATTGAGCCCGAGATAGAACTCCTTGATGTCGGAATTCTGCCGCAAGGTCTCAGCTGGGCCTTCGAGGACAATGCGGCCGTTCTCCATCACGTAGCCATGATCGGCGATGTCGAGCGCCATCGCGGCGTTCTGCTCGACCAGCAGCACGGTCAGGCTGCGCTCTTCCCGCAGCCGGCGGATAATGCCGAAGATCTCTTCGACGAGCAGCGGCGCCAAGCCGAGCGAGGGTTCGTCGAGCAGGATCACCCTGGGTTCGGACATCAATGCCCGGCCGATGACCAGCATCTGTTGCTCGCCGCCCGAAAGATAGCCCGAGGATTGGTAGCGGCGTTCCTTCAATGGCGGAAAGATGTCGTAGACGCGCTCGATGCTTTCCCGGACCGCCGCGAAATCTCTGCGCGTGTGCGCGCCGGCGATTAGATTGTCTTGGACCGTCAAATTTTCGAAGACCCGCCTTCCCTCGAACACTTGCGTCACGCCGCGCTTGACCACGGCGTGCGGCGGCAGTCGGTCGAGCCGTGTCCCGTCGAGCTCGACCGAACCCTTGGTGACCTCCCCGCGCTCGGTACGCAGCAAGCCAGATATCGCTTTCAGGGTCGTCGTCTTGCCTGCCCCGTTGGCGCCGAGGAGGGTCGTAATGCGGCCCTCCTCGGCGAACAGCGAGATACCCTTCAGCACGAGGATCACGCCGTCATAGACGACCTCGATGTTGTTGAGCGCCAGCATCGGACGACCCTCGGGGCCCCTTAGAAGCTACTCGGCCTTCTTGACGGCGGCGGCCACCAGTTCCGGATAGGCGTGGATCCAGTCGGTTTCCTTGACGAACTTGCCGCCCTTGACCGTGTAGATCTGGACCCAGCCGCCGCCCTCATGATCCGCCGCCGTGACGTTGAGCGGCGGCACCAACCCGCCGAGGGTAAAGTCGTGGATCTGCTCGAACCCCTTTTTGACGTCCTCGCCGGTCGGCGGCTTCCCGCCATTGGCCTTCAGCGCATTGCGGATCGCCTCGACATGCAGCGCCGCAATCAAAAGACCGCGGTTGTACATCACCGTGTCGTCCATCGCTTTTGGCGGCTCTTTGCCCTGCGCCTTATACATCGCTTTGATTTCCTGGCGCACCGGGTAGTCGTCGCCAACGCCGGCGAAGGACATCGTGTGATAGCCTTCGGCGACCTGCCAGCCGCCCGCCGCGTCGATGTCGGCCTCGGCTGAAGCCCAAACCAAGCCGAGCACCTTCGACAGCGGATAACCGGCCCGCTTGTATTCCTTGATCGCCACCGAGGGCGAGCGCCCGAACAGGTGATCGATCACGAAATCGGGCCGATAGCGCTGTGTGATGTCGAGCACCTGCGCCCCCATCTCCAAACCCGGCGGCGGCACGGCAAAGGAACGCAACTCGAACCCCTCGGTCTTTTGCAGATCCTCGAGGATCGGCAGCGGTTCGTGTCCGGCCGGGTTGTCGTAATAGACATAAGCGATTTTCTTGCCCTTGAGGCTGCCGCCCAGCTTGTCTTTGATGAACTGGATCGCCGCCGCACCCTGCGACCAATAGGTGGCCGCCACCGGGAACAGATAGGGATAGCGGGCGCCGTCGGCCGAAGCCGAGATGCCGAAACCGGGCGAGGTTCCCGGAATCTTGTCTTCCTGCAGCTTCTGGTTCAGCGCCTGGGCCTGTGGCGTCCCATAGATCATCATCGAGACCGCACCTTCCTGCTTCTGGCGCTGGTACTCCTCGACCGCCGGCGGCACTTTGTATTCGTTGTCGAGCTCGTTGTATTTGATCTTGTAGCCTTCGACCCCGCCCTTCGAATTCACGAGGTCGATGTAGTCTTGTATCGCCGGGCAGATCACCACGCCGACGATTTGTGTCGGCCCGGTGCGGTCGCACTGCCCGCCAATCATCACCTCCTTTTGCTGCGCCGCCACACCGCCGGCCAGGCACAGCCCCACCGCCACACTGGCGGCGACCCCCGTCATGATCCTCGGTAAGCTCTGCATCGCGCTCCTCCTTTGCTGTCGCCTGCCTCAATAGGAAAACGGCCACACCCGAAAGTAATTTCGGATGTTTCGCCACAAGCGGTTGAACCCTTCCGGCTCGACCACCAGAAAGAAAATGATCAGAGCACCGAACAGGAGCAGCCGCAGATTGGGGATGATGTTAGCCAGATCAGCCTGCGAGAAAATCAGGCCGCCGAAGGCTTCGAGGAACCACCGGGTCACGATCGGCAGCAGGGTAACGAAGATGGCGCCGAATATCGAGCCGAGGATCGAGCCGAGACCACCGATTATAATCATTGCCAAATAGTCGATCGATACGTTGATCTGGAATTGTTCGTAATTGGCGATCCCAAGATAGTAGGTATAGAGCACACCAGTGACCCCGGCGTAGAAAGACGAGATCGCGAATGCTATGAGCTTGTAGCGGAAGATGTTAATGCCGATGATTTCGGCGGCGATGTCCTGGTCGCGCACCGCGATGAACGCGCGGCCGATACGGCTGCGCACCAGGTTCGAGGTGCCGACCACGGCCAGCACGACAAAAAACATCAGAAAGAGATAGAGCTGCGTCTGGCTCTTTAGCTGGGTCCCGAACAGGCTCGGGCGCGGTACCTGGATCGACGCCTGCACGCCGCCCGAGATTGCCGGCACGTGGTTGATCGTCCACTCGATGATCATCTGCGCGGCGAGGGTGGCGATGGCAAGATAGATCCCCTTGATGCGCAGAGACGGGATGCCGACCACGCCGCCGATCAGCGCCGCCATCAGCCCGCCCGCCGGGATCGTGATCCAGAATGGGGCACCGAGATGGACGACCAGGTTCGCAGCGGTATAGGCGCCGACCGACATGAAGGCGCCGTGGCC
>DATEQL010000278.1:0-9909 GCA_035272665.1 Allostellaceae bacterium | reverse complement strand
ACTCACGCCAACTTACCGACATATTTCTCCAGAAGCGCCCAAGCCGTATCGCCGGCCTTGCTCTTCATGTCCGGGTAGAAACCCGATTTGCGCAGTGCCTCCTGAAACGGTGCAATGTCGGGCGCGTTGAACACCATGCCCTTGCCCTTGAGATTCTCGGTCTCCTGCCGGGTCATCGTCTGCCAGTCGTCGCGCTCCATCAGCGCCGCCTCGTTGAAGTGCTTCTCGGACATCTCCTGCAAGTCAGGGGGCAGCCGCTTCCAGGCGGAGTTGCTGAAAGAGACATGGATGCCGGCCCAGACGTGATTGGTGATGCTGCAATATTTCTGGACCTCGTAGAGCTTGGCCGTGTCGATCAGAATCAGCGGGTTCTCCTGGCCATCGACCACACCCGTCTGCAAGGCGCTATAGACCTCGCTGAAATTTATCGGGGTCGGCGAGGCGCCGAGATGCTGGAACAGCGAGATCAGATAGGGTGCCACGGGCAGGCGGATCTTGAGGCCCTTGAGATCCTCGGGCTTCTCGATCGGCCTGGTGCGGGTGGTGATCTCGCGGAAGCCGTGGTCGTAGCAGTTGTGGACGACGCGAAAGCCGATCTTTTCGGCCAGGCCGCGCAGGTAATTGCCGAGCTCGCCGTCCATCGCCTCCCAGATATGGTCGTAATTGGCGAAGGCAAAGCCGACCCCGAAGATGCCGCACGCCTCGTTCTTCGGCGCGAGCAGGTCGAGCGGAAGCGTGTACATCTCGAGCGCGCCGGCGATCGCCTGCGAGACCATCGCCGTATCGCCGCCAAGCACGCTGTTGGTGTAGAGCGTGAATTCGAGCCTGCCGCCGCTTTCCTCCTTGATTTTCTGCATCGCCTGGCGGACCCGGATCGCCATCGGATGGGCGTCCGGCAACGAGGTGCCGCATTTGTAGGTGAACTCGGCTGCGCCGGCAGGCCAGTGCAGGATCGCGGGCGCCGCCATACCGGCGGCGATGCCGACCAGCACCTTCCGGCGCGACGACTTCATCGACACCTCCTCCTGAAGCACCCGGCGGCTACGGCCAGATCGTGCCTTTGCAAGGTGCCGGTCGCCGGCAAGGCGTGTCAAGCTGCGGAGCCGGGGGTGGTGGCAAGGAATGCGAAATTGGGCCAGACTGGCCCCAAGCAACAGCCACCGCCGCCCGTGGTGGAGGTACAGCAGACCGCAATCGACCCGGAGGGACAAAACATGATCACGAAATTCACCACGGTGTATGCGGGACACGTCGATCTCCCCGACCGGGGACAGCGCACCACCCCGGCAAACGAGCGGCGTTACTCGAACGAGCATCTGGCAAGCGTCTTCGAGAAGACAGAAGCGATCGCGAGGAAGATGGACGCGCTCGGCTATGACACGCTATGGCTCGCCGAGCATCATTTTCAGCACGAAGGATATGAGTGCATCCCCAACGACTTGATGATGGCGGTGCATCTCGCCCACGTGACAAAAAACCTAAAGATCGGGTGCGCCTTCAACATCGCGCCGATGTGGCACCCGCTGCGCTTGGCGGAAGATTTCGCGACCGCCGACATCCTGACCGGCAGTCGGACAATCTTCGGCGTCGGCCGCGGCTATCACACGCGCGAGGTCGAGACCTTCGGCGCCCCGATGCTGAACCAGGAAGCCAACCGCGAGCTGTTCGAGGAGCAGGTCGAGATCATCTTCAAGGCGTTCAACGAGGAGTCGTTCTCGCACAAGGGCAAGCACTACACTCTTCCACCTGACGTCCCCTACCGCGGATACCAGCTCAAGGAGCTCACCCTGGTACCGCGTCCGATCCACCGGCCGGTCGAGTGCTGGCAGCCGATCGTCAGCGCCAACCCACGCGGGCTCGATTTCATGGTACGCCACGGCATCAGGGGCGCCGTCGGCGGCGGTGCCGCGACGATGCAGGCGGGAACCGATTACCGGCTATCGGGACGCCGCGGCTCGGGCGGGCAAGCAGCTGGCGCTCGGCGAAAACCTCCAGCTCGGTCTCCACGTCCATCTCGCGAAAACGCGTGAGCAGGCAATCCGAGAGATCACGCCGATCTACGAAGAACACGTGAAGATGTTCCCATTGGGTTTTGTGCCGGGGTTGACACCCGAACAGATCGCAGCGGTTGCTCGCCGAGGTGGCTGGGACGCTGCCGGCCTACCGACGGTCGAACATTACATGGCTCTTGGCTCCTGGTTCGCTGGCACGCCCGGGCAACTTGTCGACATGCTCAAAGGCTTCGAGGAGCGCTACCCGGGGATGCAGCACATCAGCCTTTCGAGCCCGATCGGAACGCCTCAGGCGGTTATGCTCGAGCAGTTCCAGTGGGTCGCCGAGGACGTGATGCCCGCGTTCAAGCCCGGCCGTCGGTAAAGGGGCGCACCACCCTCACCCGCCTGGCAGGGCTGGGTGGGTGAGGGCCACCCTCCGGCGCAGGGGCTCTGCCGCTGCGAAATTCTTTCCTTCCGATTCCCTCTGTGCTAGCGCAGACCCATATTTCGGAGGCGGCCTGGCTAGTCTGCCGGGACCGGCCGGAGGATAAGTCGATGCAGACCCAGAATCGGTTTTTCGACGATCTCGCCCGCGTCGCCGCGGGTGCGTTGGGCACGCTGTCGGGGGTCAAGAGCGAGGTCGAGTCGCGGTTGCGCGAGCAGCTCGAAAAGGTCCTTGCCGGCATGGATCTCGTCAGCCGCGACGAATTCGAAGCGGTCAAGGCGATGGCGGCCAAGGCTCGCTCTGAACAAGAAGATTTGGCAAATCGGGTGGCCGAGCTCGAAGCGAAGCTCGCCGCCTTCCCCGCGCGCGAGATCCCGGAAAGTCCGATCACCACTCCCGGCCGGTCCTAATTTGCCGGGAACGCGTTGAAATACGCCAAATATTAACTTGCGTCGATCGTTGTACGTTGTCAGCTTCCGTTCCAGGAGGTAATTGCTTGCGCCAGGGCATCGACATCTCGGGTCGCTCTCGGTCCAGCATCGGCGTTGCCCTGTCGATCCGCTCGAGGAGCGTTCGATGACCTCTGTTTCGATCGCTGAACCAACTCCGTTCTCGGGTAACCCCATCGACCTTGTCGAAGAGATCGTTATTGCCAATGATTGGGCGCATGACCGCGCCAGCGAGGAGGAGCTGGTCGTCGAGATTTCCGGCCGCTGGTGCGATTACCGGCTTTACTTCGTATGGCAAGAGGAGATCTGTGCGATGCACTTCTCCTGCGGCTTCGACATGAAGGTGCCAAAGGGTCGCCGCGGCGCGGTCTACGAGCTTCTCGCATTGGCCAACGAAAAGCTGTGGCTCGGACATTTCGATATCTCGGCGGAGGACAATTCACCGGCCTTCCGTCACGCGGTGCTGTTGCGCGGTGTCCCGGGCGCGAGTACCGAGCAGGTCGAGGATCTGGTCGATATCGCCTTGTCGGAATGCGAACGCTTCTATCCGGCGTTCCAGTTCGTCGTGTGGGGCGGAAAATCGCCCGCGCAGGCGATCGCCTCGGCGATGATCGATCCGGTCGGAGAGGCTTGAGCAAAAGGCGGCCGGGCATGGGCGACGGCGAAGGAGCTCGCGGCAGTCTGGTCCTTGTCGGCTGCGGCAAGATGGGGTCGGCCATGCTCCGCGGCTGGCTCGCCGGCAACGCCGCCTCCCGCTTTCTCGTCATCGAGCCGGAGGGGGTGTCGCTCGGGCTCGGTTCGGCTAGCCTTGTAGAATGGCACACTGCTGCAGACACGCTGCCGGGCGAACTCGTACCGGATGCCGTGGTCTTTGCCGTCAAGCCGCAAGTCGTCGACGCGGTATTGCCGCTTTACCAGCGCTGGGTACGCCCGGAAACCGTCTTCGTTTCGATCGTGGCCGGCAAGACGCTGGCCGGTCTCAGCCGCCATCTCGGAGCTGCGGCGCTCGTCCGGACGATGCCCAACACGCCGGCCGCGATCGGGCGCGCGATCACCGTCGCCTGCGCCAACCGCCTCGTGACGCAGCAGAAACGGCGGCTCTGCGATCGTCTGCTGGCCGCCATCGGCGAGGCTGCCTGGGTCGAGGATGAAGCGCTGCTCGACGCGGTAACGGCGGTTTCCGGAAGTGGTCCGGCTTATGTCTTTCTGCTGATCGAGGTGCTGGCACGGGCGGGCGAAGCGGAGGGGTTGCCGCCAGACCTCGCCTTGCGGCTCGCCCG
This sequence comes from Allostellaceae bacterium, assembly GCA_035272665.1. Lineage (GTDB taxonomy): Bacteria > Pseudomonadota > Alphaproteobacteria > ATCC43930 > CGMCC-115725 > AP-15. The sequence goes on along the minus strand of DATEQL010000278.1, from coordinate 5,741 downwards.
CAGCACCGTCGCGGGATCCGCCGAGCTCGCGCGCGTCTCCGAGGACAGCCCGGCGACATTGCGCGATAACGTGACGAGCCCTGGCGGCACGACCCAGGCCGCGCTAGACGTGCTGATGGCCCCCAATGGCCTCGAACCGCTGATTGCACGCGCAGTCGCGGCGGCTGCGGCGCGCTCGCGCGCGCTCGCGAGCTAAGTTCGCACGAGGCGAGAGAAAAAGCGCCATGGCGAGGACGGGTGCCGGAGACGGGCGCCGCCGAACTGCAGATACCAGGCCGCAGGGCGATGTTGATCGGATTATCCATGCGGCGCTCGCCCGGGTAGCGACCGAGGGTTGGCGGCATTTGTCCCTTGCCGCAATCGCGGCGGCAGCCGAGTTGCCCATCTTGCAGGTCTACCGCATCTTCGGGTCGAAGCAGGCGATCCTCAGCGGGTTCTATCGGCGGGTCGACGAGATGGTTCTCGCCCAACCGCCGCCGGCCGAGGCTGAAGAACGGCCGCGCGATCGGCTGTTCGATTTGCTAATGCGTCGATTTGACGCACTCCAGCCGCACAAACCCGCCCTTGAAGTGTTGCGGCGCGAATTGCCGAGCGATCCAGCGATGGCGCTTTGCGCGGTAGCCGCGTTACTGCGTTCCATGCGGTGGATGCTCGAAGCAGCCGATATTGTTACCGGCGGATTGCGCGGCGCGCTTGCGGTCAAGCTGACGGCCGCAGCCTACTTATCGGCGATGCGGGTTTGGCAGCGCGACGATTCGCCGGATCTCGCGCGCACAATGGCGGCGCTAGACGCGCGGCTGCGGCGGATTGAGCGCTGGCTCGCGCCGGCCTATCATCCGCGGCGCGACGGAGAGCCGTTTCCCGCCTGACTTTGTTGCACTGCAAAAGACCCCTTGACGTGGCTCATGATCGGCGCGATATAGCGTCCGTTGTGCACTGCACAATAATCCTAGCCCCCCTGAACCGGAACCCCACCGATGGCTGAAGCACAAACACGCCCGAGCTTTTTCGATTTTGATATGACCAAGATGATGGCCGATTTCCGCTTCCGCCCGTTCGACGTCGAGGCGTTGATGGCCTGTCAGCGCCGTAACATCGAAGCGTTGACCCAGGCGAACCAGCTCACCGTGGAGGCTGTCCAAGCGGTCGCCCGTCGCCAGATCGAGATCGCCCGTCAAACCCTCGAGGATATGTCGGCACTGTTGCGCGACCTCGCCCAGCCGGTTTCGGCCGAAGACCGCATCGCCAAGAACACCGAATACGCGAAGCAAATGCTGGAAAAGAGCTTAAGCAATGGTCGCGAGATCACCTTGTTGGCGACCAAGGCTGGCAGCGAGGCGGCCGACGTCCTGCGTAAGCGCGCCTGCGAGGGGCTCGATGAGCTCCGCGAGTTTGCGAAGCAGCAAAGCGCGCATTGACCTTACCCTTAATCGGAGCGCGAGGCCGCGCCAACAGTGCGGCCTCGCGCTTTCGGACCATTCTAATTTAGCGCGGGAGATGGACGCGGGCGCGCAGGCCGCCATGCGGCGAGGTCTCGAGTCTGATCTCGCCACCGTGACTGCGCGCCACATCACGGGCAATCGTCAGGCCGAGGCCGACTCCTCCGGTCGATGGATTGCGTGAGGGATCGAGCCGAATAAACGCCCGGAAGGCGCGGTCCCGGTCCGCTGGGTGTATCCCCGGTCCGTCGTCGTCGACCAGGATGTCGATCCCATCGGCGACGGCGAGACCGGTCAACCAGACATGACGGCCGTGGCGGCACGCATTGCCGATCAGATTGCCGATGCAACGACGCAATGCGTTGGGTCTGACCGTTATCACGCATTCGGGCGGTGTAGCGACAGAGAGCGGGGTCCCTTCGCGCCGCATCGCGGCTGCTATATCCTCGAGCAGCAGCGAAACATCGGTTTCAACCGGCACCTCGGTCCCTTCACCGCGGGCAAAGTCGAGATAGCCGTGCACCATGCGCTCCATCTCGACGACATCCGATTTGAGCTCCACGACCGTGGGATCGTCGTGGAGCAATTCCAAAGCGAGCTTCATCCGCGTCAACGGTGTCCGCAGGTCGTGCGACACCCCGGCCAGCATCTGCGTGCGTTGGCGGATTTGGCGCTGAATCCGATCGCGCATCTTCATGAACGCAATCGCCGCTTGACGTACCTCGACCGCGCCTTCGATCTTGAAGAATGGAACCGGGCGTCCCTTGCCGAATCCGTCGGCTGCGGCCGCCAAACGGCGCAACGACTTCACCTGGTTGCGCAAAAAGATCGTGGCCAGGGCCAGCAGCACCAGTGACGAACCGACCATCCACATGACGAAGATATAAGTCGTCGAGCTATACAGCCGGTTACGCGGCACATTGACGGTGAGGACGCTGTTTGACAGCTGCACCTTGACCTGGATGCCACCTGGATCACCGAGCCCATCGATTCGGTATGGCAGGTTGACGCGTCCTTGCATCGCCTGGATCAGCTGGTCTTCGATCAGCGTGCCGCTCGACGGTAGCGGCGGAGGGAGCTTCTCACCACGGCTCACGGTGAGATCGAGATCGGTCACCGCCGCAGCCCTTTCGAGCAGCCGTGCGGTGTCGATATCCGAGCCGGCAAGCTGCATTGCCTCCATCAACAAAGCGATGTCGCCGGCGACTCCGGCCGAAAGGCGCCACGAGACCGCCGTCCAGTGGCGATCGTAAAAGATCCAGGTGGCAATCGCCTGCAGCAGGACGAGCGGGACGACGACGATCAGCAGCGAACGGCCGAACATCGTGCGTGGCAGCACCCGCTTGATCCAACGCCGGGGGCGGATATCGAATTCGGCCTGGGGTTCCGGCTCCGACCCTAGCGTATCGATTACCGATTCGAACTCGGGCGTCGACACCGTCGCGATCCGATCGCTGTCAATCGGGCTTGAGAGCATAGCCGGTACCGCGGACCGTCTGCAGGTAGCGTGGGAAGCGCGGATCACGCTCGATCTTGCGGCGCAGGCGCGTCATCTGGACATCGACATTGCGGACGTTGCCGCTGAACTGGGTCGATAGCGACAGCTCCTCTCGAGATATCGCCTGACCCGCCTTCTGCGCCAAGGCAGAGAGCAGCCCCGCTTCGGCCGCCGTCAGATGCACGAGGTCGCCGCCGCGGAACAGCTCGCCGCGAACCACATCAAAGCGGCAGCCGCCAAAGCGGATTTCGCGAGCTGCCGTATCCGGCGCGGGACGGCGCTGCAGTATGTTGCGGATCCGGAGGACCAGCTCGCGCGGCTCGAAAGGCTTTGAGAGATAATCGTCGGCGCCCTGCTCCAGTCCGTTGACGCGGTCCTCGGGCTCGGCCATCGCGGTCAGCAGCAGGATCGGTACCCGGCCGTCGCGATGCAACGCGCGCGTCAGGTCCAATCCGCTCTCCCCCGGCATCATCACATCGAGGACTACCAGATCGAAGTCGAAGCTCGCTAGGTATGCACGCGCCTCGCCCGCATCGCTGGCGATCGTCACCCGAAACCCGCTATCCGAAAGATATCGCCTCAACAGTTCCCCGAGCCGCGCGTCGTCATCGACGACGAGTAAATGGGGTTCACGGACATCGGATGTGGGTTCGCTCATCACGGGAGTATTATATGCTGAATAGGCTATCAACGCTTGGTCGGTAAGACGCGCTCGAAACGGCGCCGGTCGTTCTCGCCGGCGATGATCCCCAGCAGCACCTTGCGAAAACCATCCACGGCCTGCGCCCCGGCTTGGCGATAGGCGTTAGCGACGCGGGCGCGTTGCGGCTCCGACAGCTGGCGCTCGATCTCCCGTCCCTTTAGGGTGAGGTCGAGAAGCCGTTGCCGCCGATCCCGAGCACCCGGGCGTTGGATGATGAAACCCTGCCGCACCAATTGACCAAGAACACGACTCAAGCTCTGCTTTGTGATGCGCAAAGTGCCGAGCAGCTCGCCGACCGTCATCTGCGGATGGCGTCCGACGAAATGGATAACTCGATGATGGGCGCGCCCGAAGGCGTACTGCGCGAGGATCGCATCGGGCTCTGCGGTGAAATCGCGATAGGCAAAGAACAGCAGCTCGATCCCTTGCCGCACCTCGTCCTCGGGCGGAGAGGGCGGACAGACGAGTGATTTTATGTCAGACATATTGACTTATATCGCAACCTCCGATAACGATAAGCCGTTAATCTGCGGTATAAGGTCCGGTGGCGATCCGCCGGTTAGTGCCGAGCAATCGGACGATGCGAACCGATGGTTTCGATGCGAGGAAGGCGCCATGTCCATGATCCCTTTCGACAACCGTGATGGCTTCATTTGGTATGACGGCCGCCTGGTTCCTTGGCGCGATGCCAAGCTGCATGTGCTGAGCCACGGGCTGCATTATGCGAGCTGTGTCTTCGAAGGCGAGCGCGTCTACAACGGCAAGGTCTTCCGGCTCGAGGATCATAATGAACGTCTTCGCAATTCGGCGCGAATCCTCGGCTTCGAGGTTCCGGCCAGCATGGATGATCTCGCCAAAGCGACCCAAGAGCTGATCTCAGCGAACAACATCGTCGACGGCTACGTCCGCCCGATCGCGTGGCGCGGCGCCGAGCAGATGGGCGTGTCGGCGCAGGCGACCAAGATCCACTTGGCTCTCGCCGCCTGGGAATGGCCAGCCTATTTCTCGCCGGAGGCGCGCGCCAAAGGCATTCGCATGAAATGGGCGAATTGGGCGCGCCCGGCGCCCCATACCGCGCCGACCCAGGCGAAGGCGGCCGGACTCTACATGATCTGCACGCTGTCGAAGCACTTGGCCGAGGCCGAGGGATTCGACGACGCCCTGATGCTCGACTGGCGCGGCCGATTGGCCGAGGGTACCGGGGCGAATATCTTCCTTGTCATCAACGGCGAACTGCACACCCCGACGCCGGACTGCTTCCTTAATGGCATCACCCGCAAGACCGTAATAAGTCTAGCGCGCAAACGCGGTATCAAAGTGGTCGAGCGAGCGATCATGCCCGACGAGCTCACCAAGGCGGAAGAGGTGTTTCTAACCGGGTCAGCAGCTGAGGTGACGCCGGTAGGCGAGGTTGCCGGCGAAGTCGGCCATTATCGATTCACCCCGGGTGCCATCTGCCGGCTGATGTGGGAAGACTTCGACCGCACCGTCGGCAAACACGTGGCGAGCGCCGCCTAGCCCGCCGTAGGAGAGGTACGGGATTCACATATCTTTCCTAACCGGCCCTTCTCGAACGAGGGCCCGCTGTTTCTGCAGGAAATTATCAGCCACAGACCGCTCCTTCGCCGCAGGAACCCTCGACCGGCAGCGGCGTAGCGGCCAAAAGAACAGCGGGATAACGAACCATGCGGCCCGGCTGCTGGTTGACGAACGTGCAAAGATCCCGGGATCCATAGCTGCGCGCGATGGGGAGTGTCCCTAACCTGACCGTCAATATCCGCCAAGCTGTTGCTAAACTAGCATACATATGAAAATATGTCAATCAGTAAATGCCATTTTCCCACTATCCACCCCTGTCACCTCGGGCCGCGAAGCGATCTCGATTGCCTTGTCGATATATCGACAGTGTGACACAGACCGGGCAACCGGGTCCATGCACCAAACTGACATCGGCCGGCAATAGCCGATCGATGCCGAACCGGACGATCGCATGGGTCTGGCCACCGCAGACCTCCATCAAGGTCCAGGGACGCGTCACGTTGCGGGCGATGGCCTCGGCAAAGCCGTGCGCCGCGGCGGGATCGCGGTATTCGTCACGAAA
>DATEQL010000277.1:0-2215 GCA_035272665.1 Allostellaceae bacterium | reverse complement strand
ACGCCTTGATCCTCGACCTCGAGGACTCGGTGGTTCCGGCAAACCGGCCGGTGGCGCGAATTCGGGCACGCACGTTCCTGGCTTCGACCGAGTCCGCCGGCTTTCGCCGCTATGTTCGGATCAACGCTCTGACGAGCGGAGCTGCGCTCGATGATCTCGCCGCGGTCGTGCCCGGAAAGCCGGACGGCATTCTGCTGCCCAAATGCGTCCCCGACGATCTGCGCACGCTCGATCATTATCTTTCCGCCCTGGAGGCCGGCTTCGGGCTGGCACCGGGTGCTATTCGGGTGATCGCCATCGCGACCGAGACACCGGCGGCGATGTTCGCACTCTTCGGTTACGCTGGCGTGTCGCCGCGGCTCGAAGGCATCACCTGGGGTGCGGAGGATTTGGCGGCGTGTATCGGCGGGAGCAACCGCAGGTTCGACGGGAGCTACGACGACATCTATCGCCTGGCCCGTTCGCTCTGCCTGCTGGCCGCCGCGTCGGCAGGGGTGATGCCGATCGACACGATTTACACCGACTTCAAGGACGAGGCGGGGCTTGCTGCCGAATGCGCCGCCGCGCGGCGTTCCGGCTTCACCGCCAAGATAGCCATCCACCCGGCGCAACTCCCGGTCATCAACAGGGCCTTCTCGGTGAGCGAGAAGGAGCTTGCTTGGGCGCGCAAGGTCGTGGCGGCGTTTGCCGAAAATCCCGATGCCGGGACGGTCGCCCTCGACGGCAAGATGGTCGACCGGCCGCACTTGACCTTGGCGCACCGGCTTCTCGGCATCGCCCCAGGCTAGGTCCGGCGCTTTTCGAGAAACCGTTCGGCGAGCCGCACGAGGAAGCTGACGCCGGTCGTCAGGGCGTCGTCATTGAAATCGTAGCGCGCATTGTGCAGGAAACAACCGTCCTCGCCCGGTCCGTTGCCGAGCCACAGCATCGCCCCCGGGCGGGCATTCAGCATGAAAGAGAAATCTTCGCCGCCCATCGATGGCGCTATGTCGCGGATGACCTGGTCCGGGCCGCAGATTTCAGCCGCGACCTCGGCGGCAAATTCGGTCTCGGCCGCATGGTTGATCGTGGGCGGGTAGTTGCGGCGATACTGCGTCTCGGCGCTGGCCCCGTGCAGCGCGGCGACACCGCGGGCAATCTCGCCGAGGCGGCGCTCGAGCAGATCGCGCACTTCGGGACGAAAGCTGCGCGACGTGCCGCCGATGTGCAAATCGTCCGGGATCACGTTGTAGGCAGAACCACCCCTAATGAAGCCAATACTGACGACCGACGAGTCGAGCGGATCAACGTTGCGGCTGCCGATCGTCTGCAGCGCCAGCACGATCTGCGCCCCGATCACGAAAGGATCGATGCCGAGATGCGGATGCGCGGCATGGGTGCCGCGCCTTGATGCGAATATCCCAGCGGTCGGAGGCGGCGAGCAGCGGGCCCGGTTTCGCGGCGATCGCGCCGACCGCAATGCCGGGCTTATTGTGGAGGGCGAAGACAGCGTCGCACGGAAACTTGTCGAACAGCCCTTCTTCGACCATCACCCGGCCGCCGCCGCCGCCCTCTTCGGCCGGCTGAAAGATCAGGTGCACGGTGCCTTCGAAGTTGCGGGCGGCGGCGAGGTATTTGGCGGCGCCGAGCAGCATCGTCGTGTGCCCGTCGTGGCCGCAGGCGTGCATCCTGCCGTCGTGCTTCGAGCGATGGGCGAAATCGTTCAGCTCCTGGATCGGCAGCGCGTCCATATCGGCGCGCAGACCGATCGCGGCAGGGATGTTACCGCGACGGATCGTGCCGATCACCCCGGTCCCGGCCAGCCCGCGATATACCTCGCAGCCGAACTCGGCGAGCTTTGAAGCGACGAGGTCCGAGGTGCGTTGCTCGGCAAAGGCGAGCTCCGGATGGGCGTGGATGTCGCGGCGGATTGTGGTCAGCTCGTCCCGATAGTCGAGCACCTCGGCAAGGATCGGCATTTGCGGCTCCCGATTGGGCGGCTTGTGCAGGCCGAATCAGGATAACCGTTCGGCGCTAAATGCGACATCCTTGACGGCTCGCGACACGCGCCAAATCACTCTCGTGGCGACAGATCTCGGATTTGGTTATATTGCACGGCCTAAGTGGGACCCACAGTTGAGCATGGAGACCAGATGAGCGCAAAATCGCTAATTCAGGTAATCGCCGCGGCGATATTGGCGACGGCGTGCTCGCAAGAGCCACCGATGTATTTCGG
>DATEQL010000276.1:0-2306 GCA_035272665.1 Allostellaceae bacterium | reverse complement strand
GATGGAGAAGAAGACTTCAAGCTTCGCTGCGAATGCAGCGAACAACCTCTTCGATCGTCGTGTCGCCGTCGAGCACGGCAAGCAGGCCGCTGTCGAAGATCGGGCGCATCCCGCCTTCGACCGCGGCGCGCTCGATCGCGGCGTCGTCGGCGCCCTCGAAGATCAGGCGATCGATCGCCCGCGTCGGCACCAGCAACTCGGCGATCGCCCGGCGCCCGCGAAAGCCGGTGCCGCGGCAGTCCGGACAACCCACTGAATGATACAGCACGATCGTCTTTGCCGGTGCGAACCGCGTCATGCCAAACCGCTCGATCAGCGCCTCCGGCGCCGCCTCCGCCGCCTTGCAAATGGGGCATAGCCGGCGCACCAACCGCTGCGCCAGCACTGCCTTCAAAGTGGCCGTCATCAGGTAGTCCTCGAGCCCCATGTCGCGCAGCCGCGTCATCGTTGCGGCAGCCGAATTTGTATGCACTGTCGACAGTACGAGATGGCCGGTCAGCGCCGCCTGCACCGCAATCTGCGCCGTTTCGAGATCACGGATCTCGCCGATCATAATGACGTCGGGATCCTGCCGCAGGATCGAGCGCAACAGGCTGGCAAAATTGAGGCCGATCTGCGGCTTGACTTGGATCTGGTTGATCCCTGCGAGCTGGTATTCGATCGGGTCCTCGACGGTCACGACATTGCGGGCGACCGTGTTCAGCTTGAGGAGCCCGGTGTAGAGCGTCGTCGTCTTGCCGCTCCCTGTCGGGCCCGTGACCAGCACCATGCCGTTCGGCAGCTCGAGGGCGTGTTCGACGCCCTGCCGGATATCCGCCGGCAACCCGAGCTTCTCGTAATCGAACTCGACGGCGGTGCGGTCGAGCACGCGAAGCACGACTTTCTCGCCGTGCAGCGAGGGTATCGAGGAGACCCGGAAGTCTATCTCGTGGCCGCGCACGGTCAGCTTGATGCGCCCGTCCTGCGGCAGACGGCGCTCGGCGATATCGAGCCGCGCCATGATCTTGATACGCGAGATGACCGCCGCCTGCAGCCGCGCCGGCGGCGGCTCCATCTCGTGCAGCACGCCGTCGTACCGGTAACGCACACGGAGCCGATCCGGAAACGGCTCGAGGTGGACGTCCGAGGCATGGGTCTCGACCGCCCGCGCGATCAGCTGATTGACGAGCCGGATCACCGGTGCTTCGCTCGCCAGATCCTTGAGGCGTTCGGCGTCCTCTTCGGCAGGCTCGGTATCGGGCACCACCTCGTCGAACAGCGCCGCACCGTCCTCCCCTTCGGCGTTCGCCGGATAGAGCCGGTCGAAGGCGGCCTCGAGCTCGATCGGGACGGCGACCGCCACGTTCACGGGATGACCGAGCGCCGCGGCGACCGCGTCACGGGTAAAAACGTCGAGCGGATCGGCCATGGCGAGGGTTGTGCGATCGTCGTCGGCAGCGATCGGCAGCGCGTGCACTCGGCGTAGGAATTTGACCTTCAGGCGGTCGAGAAAGAGCGGAGCAACGGGATAGTCCGCGGCCGTCACGAGCGAGGCCCCGACCAGCTGCGCCAGCGCTTCGGCGAGCCCGCGTTCGCTCACCAGCCCGAGCTGGGTCAGCACATGGTCGAGCCGGCCCCCGGTTTCGGCGGCGACGCGACGGGCACGATCCAACGTGCGCTGGTCGATCGCCCCGCCGTCGACGAGAGCCGTACCGAGCCTGGCGAGCACCTCGGTGGGGTCTTCGGCGACGGAAGAAACGAGGGGATCGAAGCTCATGACGGCGGTCGGGCCCGACCTGACGCCGACGGGAGCCGGGTGCATGTGCGGTCCGGAATTGCCGGACCGCAAGGTCCGCTCGGTCGTCTCCGGGACAATCGCCATTTCTATTTGGCCTCGAGAGCCTTCAGCAGCGCCTCGGCGTCGGTGGCGCCGAGGTCTCGGGCCCGACGATACCACGACAAGGCCGCACCGCGGTCACCCCGTACGCCGCCCAGGTGGATGCGGTCGAGGAACACCGGATCGAACGTCTCCCCCAACCTGACCGCAGCAAGCCCACCTCCTGCGTCGGCCGCGCGTTCGTAAAAGAGACGGGCCGAGGCGATATCGCCGATGCTGAGCAGTGTGTCGCCGCGCGCCAGAAGCGCCGCCATCTCCTCGGCTGACAACCTCGGATCAACAGATGCCGGTGGCTGAGCAGTTGTCTCAGCGCTCGATGCTACGATCGCCGCGGCGGCGGGCGGCGGTTTGCGGGCGGGCTCGGTGGCGACGGCGGCGGGCGGCGGTTCGCGAGCGGGCTCGGTGGCGACGGCGGCGGTCGGCGGTTCGC
>DATEQL010000275.1:0-10754 GCA_035272665.1 Allostellaceae bacterium | reverse complement strand
ACGCCGAGGTCTCAATTCGCTATTCGCGAATCGAGGATCTGGAATCGGCGCTGCCTAAAGCGATGTTCGACCGCGAAGCGATCCCTTATGAGGCCGCCTTCCTCGCGGGCAAATCTTTTCTAGTTTACCGGCAACGAGGGGGAGCGAAGCGGTCACCGCTTCCGGACTCCTTCATCGGTGCCCACGCGGCGGTTGCCGGGTATCAGTTGTTGACTCGCGATGCGGGGCGTTATCGCCGCTATTTTCCCAGGTTGCCATTGATTGCCCCGAACTAAACCTACCAGGGGACTTTTGGTCGGCGCGACCGAGGGCTAGCATCGCGCGACGCGCAGCCTCGGAGGGACAACGAAAGATGACCGGAGACTTGCCGATGGTGACACTGCCCGGTGGCGAGCGCGTGCCCGCACTCGGCCAGGGAACCTGGCACATGGGTGAGAACCGTCGTCGTATGGCAGAAGAAGCCGCGGCGGTGCGGCTCGGGATCGAGCTCGGCATGACCTTGATCGACACCGCCGAGATGTATGGCGGGGGTGGTGCCGAGGAGATGGTCGCCCGCGCCGCCGAAGGGGTGCGGGACGACCTCTTCATCGTCAGCAAAGTCTATCCCCACAACGCCTCGCGCGCCGGCGTGGTCGCCGCCTGCGAGCGCAGCCTCGAGCGGCTGCGCACGGACCGGATCGACCTCTACCTGCTGCATTGGCGCGGCTCGATCCCGCTCGCCGAGACGCTCGAGGGGTTCGAGCGGCTCATGCGCGACGGCAAGATCCGGCATTACGGGGTCAGCAATTTCGACCGTGCCGATATGGCGGAGTGGGTCGGGCTGAAAGGTGGCGAGACTGTCGCGGCCGACCAGGTGCTCTACAACCTGTCGCGCCGCGGCCCCGAATGGGACCTCCTGCCGTGGTGCCGCGAGCGCGGCATCGCGATCATGGCCTATACGCCGCTCGGTCAGGGGAGCGTGCTCGGGAACCGGACGCTCGCCGAGATCGCCCGCCGCCGGGGTGCCACACCGGCACAGGTGGCACTCGCCTGGCTGCTGCGGCAGGACGGCACGATCGTGATCCCGAAAGCCGCGCGCTCCGAGCATGTGCGCGAAAACCGCGGCACCCTCGATGTAGCGCTGACGGAGGAGGACCTGGCGGCGCTCGACCGCGCCTTCCCGCCGCCGAAGGGCAGAAGCTCGCTGGGCATGCTCTGACCCACCCCGGGGTTTATTGCGCCCCTGTGCCGGCTTCGATAGTGTGACCCGGCGGGGAGGAGGGGTGGCCGAGCGGTCGAAGGCGCATGCCTGGAGAGCGTGTAGACGGTGATGAATCGTCTCGCGGGTTCGAATCCCGCCCCCTCCGCCATTTCCGGAACAATCTTATATTAAAATCAATAAGATAGATCACGGCGTTACGTCTTACCCACAAATCCACCCACGACCGTGTAGTAGCTGTGGGTGGATTTCCGTAGACGACCTTGGACGCTCTGCCCCTCTTTGCCCGGGCGCTGATCGGAGCTTGACCGCCCGCAGTGTCAGACAGGGGACTGCCACCGCTGTTTTCTCCTACGGTCGGCGAGGACACTGCCCGCGGCCTAAACTCGTGATCAGCTCACGTGAACCACTGCCTCAGCTCGATGTGGTAGCCGTTTGGGTCGCAGATCTCCGCCCTCGAGTACGTGTCGCGAACTCTCGGGCCCCATACGACCTCGACACCCTTGGTCCTCAGATAGTCGGTCGCCTTCGGCATGTCTTCGACTTCGAGCGCGATCATGCGGTACCCGAGGTGCTCACTCCGTGGAGCCGGCTCGATAGCAGCGCCCTCGTACGAGATCAGTTCGACGACCGTGCCGCCGAGGTCCAGGTACACGAGATCAATCGGCACACCTAAAGATGAGCGCTCGACCCGGTCACGGGCTTTCACTCTGAATCCCAGCACCTCGGTGTAGAACTGCACGGTTTGATCCAGCTGGTCCGTGACGATTTCGACGTGGTCGATCCTTTTGAACATCTCGTCTCCTGCTCCTTCGCTAACCTGGATCACCGACCTCTAAGCAAGAAATAGGACACGCTAACACCGGGGCAGATTCTCGCCGATCGTCGGGTTGCTGCTTCCCAGGACATCGAATTCGGCGCAGTTGATGTGACGGGAGCGGAGCCCTCAAAGACGCTGGTGAGCCTCGTCGAGGACGACGGCGAGCCCGCTCGGAACGCCGAACTCGGCGGCGACATCAACCCCCGCCGTGTACCATTTGCCGCCCTTCTGGATCAGCAAAGGCGCGCCGCTGTCGCCTCCGGTTCCGGTGCAGTTGTGCCGAAGAAGCAGCCGGCCGCTGGCATCGGTCGTGCGCCCGATAATGCGGCACGCGTCGTCCCCCATCAGAACAAGCGGGTGATCCTGCTGATAGCCGCCGAGCATGATGGTGCTGCCGACCTCCGGCAGTTCGCCGATCATCGGCAAGATGCGATCCGTTGAGCCGAGCTTGGTATCGAGCAGGATCAGCGCCCAATCGCTGCCTCTCGTCTCGTACGCCCGGCTAGGGTCATAGCCGGGCCCGATCTCGAGTTTGACGCCGATGGCGTGCCCGGCGTAGCGGCTGCCGTCGTAGCCGATCAGGAAATGCAGCGATCCGGGCGGGAAATTGTGCTGGGTGCGCGGGTTGTATACGCAATGAGCGGCGGTCAGGACCATTGACGGACCGACTAAGGTTCCGGTGCATTGTAATCGATAGTTGAGCGCGACGGCCTGGAGTTTGCCGACTGCGCGCCACGGGACTTTGTCGGGGTCGAGCCGAGCGCGCGGGTCATGAGCGCCCAGGCCCGGCAATATTGGCGCCGGGAGGCGAGCACCGGCGCTTGAGCTTTCGGCGCCATGCGGACCGCTCGGCGAGACGGCGAGTCCGGCAAGCACAACCGCTGAGGCTAAGCCGAGAGTTGCCCGACGAAACCTCGGCGGTCGCGCGACGCGCCGGTGCGGGAAATCGGTGGCGTGCAAACCGCCGTGAGCCATTGAAGGAGGCTCTCTCAACCGATACCAGCGAAGCGGACCCGGCATTTGAGCCCGGCCGGTAGGGCGTAATCAGGGTTGGGCAGTTCGAGACGAACGCCGATGGTCGCGCTGGCGGCGTCGAATACCTGGTCGACGACGGTAACAGTGGCGGCATAGCTGCCGCCAACCGGATCTTCCGGATAGACCTCCGCCGGCATGCCGGGGTGGATCCTGCCGAACTGGGTCAACGGCACGAATACTTCGACATTGAGCGGATCGATTTGCGCGACGGTGAGGAGGTGCGCCTGATCGAAAACGTATTCCCCGGGGCCGAGCGTCCGCTCGACGACGATGCCGTCGATCGGGCTGCGGATCGTGCGCTGTTTGAGAAGTTCGCGGGTGCGCACCAACTCCAGCTGCGCCAATTGCAGGTTGACCTCCGCCTCGTGAAGCTCGCCATCCGCGACCTTGGCCGCGGTTTCCGCCTCTTCTGCGGTCGAGATCGCAATGTTGTCGTTCTTTCGCAGCTCCGTCGTCCGCTCCGCCTTGCGCTTTTGGAAATCGAGCTTGGCGCGGCCAGATCGCACAGCTGAGTCGTTGGTGGCGCGCGCCTGAGCCAACGTTAGGCTCGCTTCCTCGACGCTGGAATCCAGGCGGGCGACGACATCGCCCTTTTTGACGATCGCGCCGCGATCGACCAACACCTCGCTGATCAGACCCGGCACCGAGGTCCCGAGCTTGAGCACCATCTTTGGCTGAATGAGGCAAGCGAACTCGGCTGCCGCTTTCTCTTGGCCAGCCGCCGGTTGGGCGATCACCAGCGCCACGGGGAGGACGAGGAGCAATCGTTGCATGAGGTTTAAAGAGGCCGAGGCCACTCCTGTGATGCTCATCCTTTCCCACTCGTGATGCGTTGGCCTCGATCCCCGCCTCACTCTCCCCTCCCGGAAAAAGCCAATACCCGGTTGAGACGCCGGTCGAGCTTCAAATTCTGCACCCGCAGGTAAGCGGCGCGCCGTTCGGCACGAAACTGTGCGATCCGGCGCAGCGCCTCGTAAACGATGGAGGGAAGGCTTGCGCCGCCCTCGCAAAAACGCCTCACGAGCCGGGTCACGGCCGGCGCAAAAACCGCATAGACCTCATCCTCCAGCGAAACGATCGCTTCGCAGCTGCCGGGATCACCTTGACGCGCGCAACGCCCGAAGAATTGGCGATCGATGCGCCGCGACTCGTGGTACTCGGTCAGGATCACGTGCAGCCCGCCGTTCTCGGCGACCCCCTCCCCGAGGCGTATGTCGGTCCCGCGCCCGGCCATGTTGGTCGCCACGGTGACGCGGGAAGGCTGCCCCGCAAGGGCGACGATGCCGGCCTCCTCCTGGTCCTGCTTGGCATTCAACAGCGCATGATCGATCTCTCGTTGATGGAGCACAGCGCTGATTTCCTCGGAGGCACGCACCGAGCGCGTGCCGATCAGCACGGGGCGCCCCTCGGCAATCGCCAGGCGCTCGACGATAGCGGCGACTTCGCGCCATTTCTCGGCGTGCGTGCCGCAGACCCGCGGTCGGCGATATACCCGCTGCGACGGCCGGTGCAGCGGGATCCGCACAACGTCGAGACCGTAGACCGACCGGATCTCGCGCGCGACTTCACGCGCGGTCCCGGTCATCCCGGCGAGCCGGATGTAGCGGCGGAAGAGCCGCTGATAGGTCAGGCGGGCGAGGGTTTCACGCTGCTGTGTCGATTCGCAATCCTCTTTTGCCTCGATGAGCTGGTGCAGCCCTCGTTCCCATGACCGGTCGGGCATGACCCGGCCGGTCGATTCGTCGACGATCTGCACTTTCCCGTCGGTGACGACGTAGTGCTGATCCCGCCGGAACAGGATCACCGCGCTGAGGGCTTGGTTTATCAGCTCCTCGCGGGCACGAACAGATGTCCACACCCCTGGGAGACCAGCGGTAAACTCCGCGAGCTTGGCCCGCCCGGCCCGCGTCAGCGCAATATTCCGCTCGGCCAGCTCGATGGCATATTCCTCGACCGGAACAAGGCGCCGCGCCAGCTCCAGCGCCAGTTCGCATTGCTCTTTCTCCTCGGTCGAGCCGATCGTGGACGACAGGATGAGCGGCGTGCGCGCATCATCGATGAACACGCTGTCCGCCTCGTCGACGATGCCGAAATAGAGGCCGCGCAGCACCAGCCTTTCGTCCCGCGGCGCCTCGCCGCGCAGCTTCTCGAGGGAAAGATGCAATCTGCTGCTGCGGCGCGCCAGCGCCACCCTGTCGCGCAAATAGTCGAAGGCCAGCTCCTTGTTGCTGCAATAGGTCACCGATCGGGCATAGGCCTGGCGCCGCGCGACCGCGGTCATGCCCTGGACTACGGTGCCGACACTTAGGCCTAAAAAGCGGTAGAGCGGACCCATTTCCTCGGCGTCACGCGCCGCGAGATAGTCGTTGACGGTGATGACGTGCACCGGGTAGCCCGCGAGCGCAACCGTGCTGGCCGGCAGCGTCGCCGCAATTGTCTTGCCCTCGCCGGTTTCCATTTCGATCAGCTTGCCCTGCAATAGGGCCCAGCCGCCCATCAGCTGTGGATCGTATGGGCATTGGCCGATCGTGCGCGAGGCCACCTCGCGCACCAGCGCGAAACACTCGCCGACGAGAGCGGGGGCAAACCCTTCGCGGCGCAGCCGCGCCCGCATGCCGCGCGCCCGCACCGCCAAGTCCGAATCCGCCGCCTCGCGCATCGTCAGCTGATGGCGGTCGGCGTATTCGACGATGCGTTCGAGGGCGTGGGCGGGATTGCGCAGACAGTCGCGCGCCGGCTTGACCGCCGCGGCAACCAGGAACTCGGCGAGCCGGTCATGCCAGCCGGGTTCCCGCTCCGAGCGCTCGGCATAGGGCCGCCCGGTCGCAAGCTCACCCGCCGCCATCAGGAGCGCCGCCCTAGACATTAAAGCTACGCAGGAAGAGCAGCCGGATGCTGCGATACCACTGGACCGAAAGCGGCTCCATCCGGTGCTCGAAGCGGACGAAGACACGCTGCCCGAAATGATCGACGCGGGCGGCCCCGTCGAGCTCGACATCGAACTGGAAGACGCGCTCAAGCGCCTTGGGATTCTTTGTTTCGCGCGGGTCGGTCGCGATTTCTCCGCCCCCTTGGGCGGCGAGCGCCGGGCTCGGCAGCGTCTCGTCGCCGGCAGGCACTTCACGCACTACCCTTCCCTGCAAGACGGCTTGTGGCCGTTCCGCAAGGCGCACGCGAACGCGATCGGTGGCGAGCCTCACCTTGTCGACCGCGTCTTGCGGCACGACGACACGAGCGAGCGGGTGCGCCTTCCCGATCACGTAACCGAGCGGGTCGCCCTTGCGATAATACCGACCGGGCATATCGACCATTTGCGGAACGACCAAAACCCCATCGGTGCGTGCACGGACGACCAGGTCGGCGGCGCGCTCGCGGATCAGCGCCAGGCTCGCCCGTTCGCTGTCGAGCTTGTCGCGGACGATCTGAGCCTTTGCCTGGTCCGATACGAACTCGGCATTGTATTCAGCCTCCAGTTCAGCGACCTTGGCTTCGTTGTAGTGCAATTGGGCGGTCAGCGCGGGGTCATAACACTGAATGAGGGCGTCCCCCTCGGCCACGCGGGTTCCCGGCTCGACGAGAAAGCTCCCGAGAAAGCCGTTTGCTCCGGCGCGTACGATGGCCTCTTCGGGAAGCCATAGCACCCCTTCGGCATGGGAGTGGTATGGCATCGGCACGATGAGCAGAAAGGCGGCGAAAGCGAGCGTGGCGCCTGCGGTCACGGCGATCGCCCGCGAGCGATGCCTGCGCAGCCGCGGGCTGGCTGTCATATATCCGATGGCCCTGATTACCGGAAAGACCGCCATCGCCACGACCGCCCACAGGGCCAGGAGCACCCCGAGCACGAAGAAGCGCCCTGCGATGAAAAACGCGATGACCACCGTCACCAGGATCCGGTACAGGGTCGCGGCGAAGCCGTAGAACAAAAACCACCTCTTCTCCGCTCCGGAAGCGTCGGGTGGCTCGGCCTCGCGGACGCCCAAAACATAACGCTCGAGCAGATAGCCCCAGTAACGCGCCGAGCGCGAAGCCAAATTCGGGATCTCGATTAGGTCGGCCAGAATGTAGTACGCGTCATAGCGCAATAGCGGGTTGCCGTTGAAGATCAGGGTGGACACGCTGGCGATCAGCATCACGTTGAACAGGACGGCGCGCACTAGGCCGGGCTCGACCAGCAACCAGGCATAAAAAGCGAGCGCCGCCACGAAGAGCTCGACGATGACGCCGGCTGCGCCGACGAGCGCCCGCCGGTACTTGGATCTGAAGATCGTTGCCGCCGAGGCCTCGACATATGGAACCGGCAGCATCACCAGCACGATGATACCCATATCGTGCACCTCGCCGCCACCGGCCTTGGTCGCCGTGGCGTGGCCGAGCTCGTGCAGCGCCTTGAGCACCGGAAACGCAAAGTACAGCACCACGAGATTGTCGAGGGCGAGCACGCGGTCGGTGAAGTCGTTGGTGAGCTCCGGCCAGTGCGGCGGAATGAGGAAAAGGGCCGGCAGCACCACCGTCAGCCACACCAGCGCGCCCCAGCGGCTCCAGATCGCCCGCGGCCAGCGGACGAAGCGGTTCAGAAAGGCGTCCGGGTCCCACAGCGGGATGCGCAACGCCATCGGATTGGCGAAGGACCGACGGTAATGTGCCCTTTCCTCGCGTTGGCCGCGCGTGAACAGCTCGGCCACATCGGGCATGACGTCGCTCTGCAGCAGGTCGGCGGCATGCAACTGACCCAACAGCTGGATCATTTCATCCTGGGTCGGCGCGTCCTCGTCGAGTCGCCGGTTAGCGATCTCCCACAGCTGCGCGACGGTGCGCCGGCCGTCCATCAGGGCGATGATCAGACGCGCCGCCGGCGTGAACCGGTGAACCCGGGAGGAGGCCGGATCCTGCAGCAGATACCACAGCTGGCCACGATACCGGTGCCGGTAGAGGCGCGCGTGGGAGCGCAATTTCGGCTTGCGGTCGCAAACTCGGTACCACGAACTGCTGAGCAGCGGAGCGGCCATGGGAGCGTTACGCTACGGCAGCCATTTCCAGGCCGATAGGCGCAGCCAGTCAAGCAGGCTATGCGTCCAGATCCAGATCAGCTTATGCTCGCCGGCGACGATTTTGCCTACGCCCTCCATGCCTGGCCGAACGCGCTCGGAAGGGCTCTCGAGATTCGCTTCCACACGAAAAAAGTTTCGTCCCTCCTGCGTAGTCGAGACCGGCGTGATCCCCTGAACCGCAAAAGGCATGTGCTGGTTCGGAATGCCGGATAGCGTCAGCTCACCATGCTGGCCGACCGCCAAGTGGGCGACATCACGTTCGTCGACCTCGAGAATGATCCGGTAGGCATCCAACGGCGCGATCTGGAGCAGCATCTTGCCTTGCTCCACGGGCGTGCCGAGGAGCTGTGAGAGGTCGCCCGAGACCACGACGCCGTCAAAGGGGGCGACCAGGGTCGCGCGCGTGAGCTTGTCGTTGATCAACGAGAGTCCCGCCTCGGCTTGATCGATCTGAGCGGCGATCACGACCATCGTGGCTCGGTCCATGGCCGCTAGCGCCTGCCGGTGCTTGCGCAACAGCTGCTCGCGCTCGGACGCCAGCTTCGTGCGTTCGAGTTTGAGCTCCCGGTCGTCCAAACGCACCAAGACCTGGCCTTGCCGCACGACATCACCCGCACGCGCCATGCTTTGCAGAATGTAGCCGTCAAACGGCGCCGCCATGACGCGTTGCACCTCACCTTCGACGACGGTCTTGGCGGAGACTCGATAGGTTCCTGTGACCGCGCTGCAGAACAGCAGGACACCGGCGGCCACCAGCGCCATCAGTTTGATGCCCGGGTGGCCCGGGCCGAGGAGCGCCTGCACCCCGCTGCGCAACGCGCCCCACCCGCGCTGCCACAGGCCGCGCTCGTTGTCGCGCTTGAGCCCGAGGATGGGTCCCAGCACCCCGCCGACCGTTTTCAACAACTCCACGGTCTCGGCATCAAACACCATGCCGGAGCCGCGCTCGAGGGTCAGCGCGCCGGTGGCATGCCCGTCCTCGAGCAGCGGCACCGAGCAAATGGCAATGTCTCGGAATTCCCGGGCCAGTTCGGCATGTGCAATCGCGCCGACCTCCTCGTCGTCGGGCGGCGGATAGACCATCGCCACATCGAGGTCGAGCACCTCGTCCATCGCCTCGCCGATGAGCCGGGCCAGGTTCATCTTGGGATCGAAGGTCGCTGTGTGCGAAATCGCCTCGACTTCGATGCTGCCGGCTTTTTCAAAGCCGACGCTGACCCGGTCGCAGGCCAGGCGCCCGGCAAGCTCGTTGGCGAGCGCGAGGGCCGCCGACCCGGCGCGGCGCTCCTGTATCGCCGTGGCGACGAGGTCCATCGCCAGTGCCATCCGCGACAGCCGGGTGTCGCGCTCTTCCAGAGCCCGCTTGCGGAACTGGTCCACCAGCCAGGCGCTCGCCCAGTGCAGCATCCGCAAGGCGTGTTGCAGCGCCAGTTCGGGCCCGGGCGCAACATCGAGCACGACCGCGCCGTGCAATACGCCCGAAACCTCGATCGGGTAGCCCACAAAGGCTCGCTGATCGCGCGTGGGCGCGGATGTGCCATCAGCCGCGACCACGATCCCGCGCCGCTCGTTGAGCGTGCGCTCCGCCGCGGGGCTCAGATATTGCAAGTCGCGCGTTACCTGCGGCCATATCGCGGCCGGCACATAAGCGCCCTGCGCGTCCGGCCCCAGCAGCAACAAGCCACCGCCGACCCGCCCGATCTGCAGGCACAAGATCGCCAGCCAGCTGCCGCAGAACTCCGGCGTGTCCTTGGCCGCGGAGAACCTGGCCCAGGCCGCCGATTCCGCGTGGGCGACCTCCTCGGTCAGAGAGTAAATCGGCGCGGTGCCAATCATTGGTCCACGATCGATACAAAAACGCTCGAACGGGCTGAGAAACTTGCCCGCGACACCTCAACCGTCATTCCCGCAAAAGAGCGTGTGAAGAAATCAGGCATGGCTAGATCACAGCCGCACGATGCTCCCACGCCCCGCTTGCGCCCGCTTGCTGGAAGAGGGTCGGGGTGAGGGGCCTCTTCACGATTGTACAACCACTCGCCGTTGCGAGGAGAGCCTTGCCCCTCGCCCGGAAGTCACGCGCACGCGCGGATTCCGACCTCTCCCCGCTTGCGGGGAGAGGTGACTAGGCGCGCAGCCAATTCTTTCACACGCTGAAAAGCGGGAATCCGTCTGCATTGGCGGCACAGGGTAGACGACGCTACTGGATCCATTCATCTTTGCTAATCGGACCGTTTCGAAAGCACTCCTGCTGTTTTTGCAGGAAATTATCAGCGACCGATCGTTCCTTGCTCGCAGGAATCCTGGGCTTCCGGCGGCATGGCGAACAAAAGAACAGCGAGATGTTAGCCCGCGCCGGCTGATTCGCCTATTCGTTAACACAAGCGCAAAGACGGCAGCGCCCGCGACAGCGTCTAATCCAAGTTGATCCTTGAAATCTATATCACGT
This sequence comes from Allostellaceae bacterium, assembly GCA_035272665.1. Classification (GTDB taxonomy): domain Bacteria; phylum Pseudomonadota; class Alphaproteobacteria; order ATCC43930; family CGMCC-115725; genus AP-15. Next base: position 207 of record DATEQL010000275.1, on the reverse strand, counting down.
ATACAGCGAGAATACCATAGATCTCCGAAATTTGTCAATTGGTAAATGCTATTCACCCAATAGCCATCCCTCTACCCTCGCGTCTCTTCCGTCCGGGGCAACGATGGGCCGGTGCCTAGTACCTGGTTGCGGAAATTAGCGTATGTAAATCGAAGCGGCCTACAAGGCTATGACGCTTCGGGTTTGAGGGGAACAATCACCTCGCCC